>NZ_JANQDA010000002.1:0-133351 GCF_024723655.1 Campylobacter sp. RM5063
TGCCCTATAGCTAAAACATCTTTAGAAAAAGTATGTAAATTATAGTCACCTCCCACTACCGCTAAGAGTTTTCCGTTAGCATAAACAGGAATGGCATAAGTAATTCCTATTTCTCCTGTTGTTACAGACTTATATGGATCAGTTGTTATAAATTTTCCAGCTGCTTTAGCTTCTTTATACCAACCTCTATTTTTAGTATCATAACCCTTTGATAAATCAAGTACTTGACCATCTGATTGATAATTTTTGCCACTATCTTCAAAACCAACATAAACTAGCTCAAACCCAGAAGTTTTTGCAGCTAGTTTGAGAATTTGCATAATTTGTTCTGAAGGCATATTTAAATTACTAGAAAATTGCTCTGCTAAAGATTCTATAGCTAATCTTTTAGTTTTTCCATAAAAATCATACAGAGCATTTGTATCCACCATATTGTTTACTTGTATTTCTGTTAGTAAATCAAAAGTACTATTTTTTGAATTAAAATAACTGACTAAGTTAATCAGTATTACAATAGAAACTACACCTACACACATTATCCATATAAGCTTTGAAGATAAGCTCTTAGAAAATGAAAAAACCATAACAGCTCCTTAAAATTTTGTAGTAAATTTTTATACAACGATTATCATGCTATTAATACAATAAAATAACAACAAAATAATAAATATATAAAATAAAAAGTAAATTATTTATTATATGATGTCCTAGTTATAATATTTTAAAAGCATTTATCAAAAATGTATATTAATCAGTATATTTTGAGAGTATTGTAACTTTATAACACAATTTATGCTAAGCTGAAAGAAAAACTTTCAGCTTAAAAAATTATAATTTATTTTCGTTTTTACTTAGATAATCAGCAACACCTTTAGGGTCAGCCTTCATACCTTCATCGCCTTTATTCCAACCAGCTGGGCAAACTTCACCATGTTCATTAGTAAATAGCATAGTATCAACCATTCTAATCATTTCATCAATGTTTCTTCCAAGTGGTAAGTCATTTATAACTGCATGGCGGATTGTTCCATCAGCATCAAGCAAGAAAGAACCTCTTAAAGCAACTGCTTCTTCAAATAAAACATCAAAATTTCTGGCAATTTGTTTTGTTAAGTCAGCTACTAAAGGAAATTTAACTTGACCTATACCACCTTGATTTACCGGCATATTTTTCCAAGCAAAGTGAGAGAATTCGTTATCGCAAGATACACCAATTACTTCAATACCTCTATCTTTAAAATCTTGATATCTTTTATCAAAAGCAATAATTTCAGAAGGGCAAACAAAAGTAAAATCTTTTGGATAGAAAAATACTACTGCACCTTTTGGTCCTATATTTTTATAAAGATTAAAATCTCCAACTATTTCATTATTACCTAATACAGCAGGTGCTGTAAAATCAATAGCTTTTTTAGTTACTATCATCGTTTATCTCCTAATTAATAAATTTTATTTGTAACAAAATAATATCATTTGTAAATTTAAAAATTTATTAATTGTGTAAATTTGTATGTAAATTAATTTTATTATCAAAATTAAAAGATTTTAAGAATAAAATTAAGACAATTTTGATAATCTTATATTAAACTTTTAATATTTAAGGAGTAAAAAATGGCAGTTAAAATTACTGATATTTGTATAGCATGTGGTTCTTGTATAGATGAATGCCCAGTAAGTGCAATCGTAGATGATGCAAATAACCCTGAGGGCGAAGATAGATATTATGTTTATGCTGATAAATGTGTTGAATGTGTAGGACATAATGATCAGCCAGCATGTGCAAGTGCATGTCCAACTGATGGCTGTATTGTATGGAGCGATGTAGTTAGTGGTCAACCAAGTCGTGATAATATCGGAAGCGATTTAAGAGATGGCTCAACTCCGGTATTTGCTTAATTAGTACCCAATACAAGCATCTTTCTAGTATTTAAGATGCTTGTAGCTTCTTCATTTTATAACTCAAAATTACAATTTTTATATAATTTTAAAGCATTTTTTGATATAATTAGCTCTTTTATAAACATAAAACTTATCTAAATTAAGGGGACGATTTTGGAAAAAACACTTTCTATTATTAAACCTGATGCAGTAAAAAAAGGCGTTATTGGTCAAATTTTAACACGCTTTGAAAGCAATGGTCTAAGAATAGCGGCTACAAAAAAAATACAGCTTTCAGAAAAAGAAGCACAAGAATTTTATGCTGTACACAAAGATAGACCATTTTTTAAAGACTTAGTTGAATTTATGATCAGTGGTCCAGTTGTGGTTTCTGTTTTAGAAGGCGAAAATGCTGTGTTAAAAAACAGAGAATTAATGGGTGCTACAAATCCAAAAGAAGCGGCTCCTGGTACTATCAGAGCAGATTTTGCAGATAGTATTGATGCAAACGCGGTTCATGGAAGCGATAGCTTAGAAAATGCAAAAATTGAAATAGAATTTTTCTTTTCAAAAACTGAAATTTTATAATGAAAATTGCCTTTGCAAAACTTAGCTCTGTAGCTTATCCTTTTAAACTAGATCTTGATAATATAGTTTTTGAAGGAACTATTACAAAAGTTAATCTAAAATTAGCTAAAATAACAGCTAATTTTAAAGGATTTACTTATAGAAATTGCGATCGATGTGGTGATGAAATGGAACTTGAAATCGATCAAAATATAGAGCTTTTTGCAAGCGATGGAATTTTTAAAGATGAAAATAATACTTTAAGTGATACTATGGAGTTTTTTGACTCTCATATTGACTTAATAGAGCTTGCTACAAGTGAATTACAATCTTACTTAAGTGATTATTTTTATTGTAATAAATGTTTAAATTAATAAAGGAGTAAAAAATGGCAGTACCTAAGAGAAGAGTGAGCAAAACTCGCGCAGCAAAACGCAGAACTCATTACAAAGTTACCCTACCTATGCCTATTAAGGATAAAGATGGTAGCTACAAAATGCCTCATCGTGTAAATCCTGTAACTAAGGAATATTAAGAACAATGACGAGCATTGCTATTGATGCAATGGGTGGTGATTTTGGGGAAAAGCCTATTATAGAAGGTGTAATTCAAGCTCTAAAAGAGCGAAAATTTAAAGCCATCTTAGTAGGAGATCCTCAAAAGCTTAAAACCTTAATCCCTCAAGAATTAAACTCATATATAGAATATGAAGAGGCTTTTGATGTGTTTGCTATGGAAGAAAATTCTACAGATGCATTAAAACGAAAAGATAGTACAATCTACAAAGCCATAGATTTAGTAAGAAATCAAAAAGCAAAAGCTGTTGTGTCAGCTGGACATAGTGGAGCTACTATGAGTTTGGCTACTTTAAGACTTGGAAGATTAGCCAATATCGCTAGACCTGCAATAGCCACTTTAATGCCAAATATCCATTCAAGAACATTAGTGCTAGATGTTGGTGCAAATGTTGATTGCAAAAGTGAACATTTGTTTCAATTTGCCATTATGGGTAAAGCCTATGCTAAAGAAATTTTAAAAATTGCTAAGCCTAGAGTTGCTTTGCTTTCAAATGGTGAAGAAGAATGCAAAGGAAATGAGCTTACTAAAGAAACCCATCAACTTTTAAAGCAACTTCCAAATTTTGTCGGAAATGCTGAGGGAAGAGATATATTTAATGGCACGATAGATGTATTAGTATGCGATGGTTTTAATGGAAATATCTTACTTAAAACCGGCGAAGGCGTAGCAAGTGTTATTACAAAACTTTTAAAACAAGAAATTCAAAAATCTTTTTTATCAAAACTTGGCTATCTTTTAGCAAAACCTGCTTTTAATGAATTAAAAACCCACATTGATTATGAAGAATATGGAGGGGCTCCACTTCTAGGTGTGAAAGAATGTGTCATTATAAGTCATGGTAAAAGCGGTCCAAAAGCTATTAAAAATGCTATTTTTCAAGCATTAAATTTTACACAATCAAATATAAATCAAACTATAGAAAAAGAACTTGCCAATTATGAAATCAACTAAAGCTTCATTAAAAAGTATAGCTTCTTACATCCCCGAAAAAATACTTAACAATAAAGAATTAGAATCTATGGTGCAAACTAGTGATGAGTGGATATTAAGAAGAACAGGAATAGAGCAAAGACGCATAGCAAATGATGATGAAAACACGAGCGATCTTGGTACTAAAGCAGCTATCAAAGCTATACAAAGAGCGAATTTAAAACCTCAAGACATAGATGCTATTATTGTTGCTACTTTAAGTCCTGATTGCTTTACTATGCCATCAACTGCATGTAAAATTGCTCATAATCTTGGATTAAAAGACATCACTGCTTTTGACATTTCTGCAGCATGTTCAGGGTTTATTTATCTTTTAGAACTTGCTAAATCTATGGTTGAAAGCAAAACAAAGAAAAATGTTTTAATTATTGGAGCTGAAAAAATTAGCTCTATTATAGACTATACAGATAGAAGTATTTGTGTTTTATTTGGCGATGGAGCTGGTGCTGGAATTGTATCTTTAGATGATAATTATCCGATTATAGATACTCATACAGCAAGTGATGGGGAGTTTGGAGATTTATTAATAACTCAAAGATCTCAAAAAAGTAGCATTTGCTCTCCTCTTTCTATGCAAATGAAAGGAAACGAAGTATTTAAAATTGCAGTAAATACTCTAAGTAATGATGTTGTTGATATTCTTGCAAAAAATAATATAAAAAGTGAAGAAATTGATCTTTTTATACCTCATCAGGCTAATTTAAGAATTATTAAAGCCGTGCAAGAAAAATTAAATTTTACAGATGAACAATGCGTAGTTACAGTGCAAAAATACGGCAATACTTCAGCAGCCTCAATACCTATGGCAATGAATGATGCTTATGAACAAGGTCGTTTAAAACAAGGCTCACTAATATTGCTTGATGCTTTTGGTGGTGGATTTACTTGGGGTTCAGCATTGCTTCGTTTTGGCGGAGAAAATAACAAATAAGTTTATAAAGCTTATTTGTTATTTAAAAGTTTCTATTTGATCTAATACTGACTTTCTAACTTGATTGTCTGAAGAATCTACACGAATATAAAACTCTACCCTATTATTTATTTCATCTTCTTTATTTGCACTTAAAGGGTAATTATCACCAAAACTTACAATTATAAGTTGAGTTGGATCGATTCCTTTAGCTATTAAATAATCGGCTACAACTTGAGATCTTTTACTAGCTAAATCAAAATTTCTCTTAGGATCCCTATCGCTTGCATCAGTATAACCTCTAAGTTCTATTTGAGCTTGCTTTGGCATTTTCTTAAGCACTTCACTAATACGCTTTAAAAAATCTTGTACATCAGCAGAATCAATCTGAATACTACCCCTAGCAAATTCAACTCTAGCTGGTAAATTTAAAACTATATTATTTTCTCTTTGATCTAATGCTGCTTTTAATTTTTCTATATTTTCTTGTTGAGTAATACTTAATTTCTTAAGTTTTTCAAGCTCTTCTAC
Source organism: Campylobacter sp. RM5063 (assembly GCF_024723655.1). NCBI lineage: Bacteria > Pseudomonadati > Campylobacterota > Epsilonproteobacteria > Campylobacterales > Campylobacteraceae > Campylobacter > Campylobacter sp. RM5063. The sequence goes on from NZ_JANQDA010000002.1 coordinate 5,456, forward strand.
ATTTGCATTTGAAGGTGCGCTATATTTATTATACACTTCACTTTCTTTTTCTAAAGGACTAGAAGCAGTGAATTCAAAAATTTTAACAAATTCAGTTTTCAAGGCTTCAGTTTTTGCAGGATTACTTTCAGAAATCGCCCAAAGAGCAATAAAAAGTGCCAAAAGCAAACTTAAAAAGTCTGCATAAGGCACTGCCCATTTTTCACCTGCTGGACATTCTGGACATTTATGTTTTTTTCCCATTTTTAACTCTTATTTATCAAATTGAGAAATTCTAGGCTCATCATGACTTAAATAGTTAAATAACTTTGCCTCCAAATCTCTTGGATTAGCTCCTTCTGCAATACTTACAATAGCGTGAGAAATAACTATTCTTTCCTTAATTAAATCATGTGAATTAGCTTTCATTTTATTACCCCAAGGCCCAAATAAAGCATAAGCTCCAAAAATTCCCGTAACAGTTGCTGTAAAAGCTCCTGAAATACCCGCTGCCATAGCCTGTGGATCATCGAGTAGTTTAAGTGCCAAAATCAATCCAAAAACAGCGCCAACAAGCCCCATAGTAGGACAAGTTTCACCAAAGCGTATCCAATATTCTGCACATTCTTTATAATATTCTTCCATTTCTTCTACTTGAATTTCCATACTTTCTTTAATTTCTTCTACGCTCTTACCATCTACCATCATCATCATAGCTTCTTTTAAGAACTCATTGTCAATTTCATTAGTTTTTGACTCTAAAGCCAAAAGTCCATCTCTTCTTGCTATAACAGAGTATTCTACAAGCTCAGCTATTCTTTGACTTAAATTTACCCCCGAACCTTTAAAAACTACCTTTAATTCCTTATATGCACCTTTAACAATTTTTTTATGTGTAGAAGTCATTGCGCAAAAAGCTGCTGTAGGCACCACGATAATAAAAGACGCTAAGTGTAAAACATGCAAAGGGTTACCACCCTCTAAAATATCCCCTACAGAAATACTAACAACAGCTAATACCATCCCAAGTATGGTTGAAAGATCCATTAAACATTCTCCTTATTTTAATATACCCCAATTTTTGGCAATACTTGATGAAGTTTTTAATTTAACTTTTAATTTTACAATATTTTCCATAATATCACTAGCTTTTTTTGCAAAATCCTCACAAAGTTCATCTTTTACTTCAAAAATAAGCTCATCATGAATTTGTAAAATTAAGCGTTTATTTTCATCCAAATTTCTACTTATTTCTATCATTGCCAATTTTATTATATCGGCAGCTGAACCTTGAAGTATAGAGTTAATACTCTCTCTTTCATGCATTGCAATTTGCATAGGCTTTGCATTTTCAAAATCAAAATAACGCTTACGACCTAGCAAAGTACTTATAAAGCCATTTTGCTTAGCTTCATTTTTTACCTTTTCAAAATAAGTTTTAATACTAGTAAAATTCTCAAAATATTTTTCAATATATTCTTTAGCCAACTTTGCTTCTATTTTTAAATTTTGGCTCAAAGTCTTATAACCCATACCATAAATAAGACCAAAATTTATACTTTTAGCAATACTTCTTGTCTCATAATCACTATGGCCAAAAATCATAATAGCAGTTTTTGCATGAATATCCTCATCGTTTGAAAACGCTTCTAATAATTTCTCATCTTCACTAAAATGTGCTAGCATTCTAAGCTCAATTTGTGAATAATCAAGTGAGATAAAACTAAATCCTTCTTTTGCAATAAAGCAAGATTTATAATCTTTAGCATATTGACCATGTGCAGGGATATTTTGCAAATTTGGATCTTTTGATGAAAGGCGTCCAGTAGCTGTTCCTGTTTGCAAAAAACTTGAATAAATTCTTGAATTTTCATCTTTTTTAGCTAATTTTAACAAAGGTTCACAATAAGTAGAAACTAATTTTGCAAGCTCTCTGTAAGTTAAAATTTCTTTCACAATCAGATGGTTATCTAAAATAGTATTTAAAACCTTTTCATCAGTAGAATAACCTGTCTTACCTTTTTTACCACTTGGTAATTTTAATTTTTCAAATAAAATATCCCCTACTTGTTTAGGAGAGTTAATATTAAATTTTTCACCCGCTAAATCATATATTTTTTCACTTAGTATTTTAATATCTTGATTAAAACTTTGCATTAAGTTTTCAAGCTTTCGAGTGTCAAGTTTAATGCCATTATTTTCCATCATAATAAGCACTTTGATAAATTCAAACTCACTTTTTTGTGCAAGTTCAAATAAAGGCTTTTCTAAATTTTTTAAAAAATACAAATAAAATCTTAAAGTAATATAAGCATCTTCAGCAGCATATTTACAAGCTTTTTCTACATCCACTCCTGCAAAGTTTTCTCCTTTTTTTACCAAGTCTTCAAAATGTAAAGTCTCATAAGCAAACAATCTTTTTGCCAAATCATCCATATTTACACGCAAACTTGGCTCTTTAAGCCATGCAAGTATCATAGTATCAGCATAGTTTTTTGGAGGAAGTAAATTAAAATTATTTTTTATGATTTCAAAATCATATTTAAGATTATGGCCTATAACCGTACTTTGATATATTTTTTCTATACCCTTTTTAGCCACTTGCATAGAAATTTGCTTACAAACTCCTAAATAATCATGTGTAAGTGGCACATAAAAAGCTTCACTTTCATGAAAACAAAAACTAAACCCTACTATCTTAGCTTCTTTAGTATCTAAGCCTGTAGTTTCGGTGTCAAAAGCAACAATACTTTGATCATCAATTTTTTCTAAAATTTCAAATAATTCTTTCTCATCTAAAATTAATCTTGCATTAAATCCTAAATTTTTATCTTTATTAGTAGGATTAGTGCGTAGTTTTTTTAACAAAGCATTTAATTCATAATGCTCTAAAATATCCATAATCTTAAGCAAAGGCTCATCTTTTGGATACTCACAATTTAAAAGCATATCTTTTACATCTAAATTTTCATACAAAGAAGCAAGTTTTTTGCTTAAAAAAGCATTTTCTTTGCCTTCAAGCAACAAATTACGACTTCTCTCATTACGCACTAGTGTTAAGTTTTCATAAATTCCCTCAATACTTTCAAACTCATCAAGTAAATTCTTAGCACCCTTAGCACCAATTCCTTTTACCCCTGGGATATTATCTGAACTATCTCCACATAGAGCTAAAAAATCTCTTATTTGGCTAGGTTTTACCCCATATTTTTCCAAACACCCTGCTTCATTATAATCATTTTTTGAAATAGGGCTATAAATACTAACTTTATCATCTTTTATAAGTTGATACAAATCTTTATCTTGAGTGATAATTCTTATAAAAATATCCTTACTTTCACACTCTTTAACTAAAGATGCGATGATATCATCAGCCTCATATCCTTCGCAAGAAAAACTTGAAAAACCCATTTTTTCTATCATTTGAATGCAAATTGGAATTTGAGCTAATAAATCAGGCGGAGGTGGAGTGCGGTTGATTTTATAATTTGGATCAATTTCACTTCTAAAAGTTTTTCCTTTACTATCAAGAGCAAAAATAATCATATCACTAGGATGTTCATTTTTCAAACTATAAATAAAATTAGCAAAACCACTAATCATATTACTAGGCTCACCTTTTGAATTTTTCAACCCCTTTAAAGCATAAAAAAGTCTAAAGAAAAAGCCAAAAGTATCAATTATTGTTAAAGTTTTCATTTTTTTCCTATATTAAAAAATAATAATAATTATCGCCCAAAATTATTTAAAAGTCGGTAAAAAGTATTAAATTTCCATTTTAAGCATTTTAGTTACAATTATATTTTAAATTTAAAACAAAGGTTTAATCTTGCAAACAAAATCAATCGCGGATGAAAATTTTCAAACTCCACAAGGAAAAAAGGCATTTAAAAAGGCTGTGTTTTCATGCTGGCTAGGAACTGCCATGGAATATGCAGATTTTGCACTTTATGGCTTAGCTGCAGCTACTGTTTTTTCAGAAGTTTTCTTTCCTGAACAAACTCCTGTTATAGCATTATTGCTTAGTTTTGTTACTTATGGTATAGGTTTTATTGCTAGACCTATTGGAGCTTTATTTTTTGGATATTTAGGAGATAAATACGGAAGAAAAAATGTATTAATGAGCACCATTGCATTAATGGGTATTTCAACTACTTTAATTGGTTTTATACCAAGTTATGCAGTAATTGGAATTTGGGCTCCTATATGTTTGGTTATTTTGCGTTTTATGCAAGGCTTTGGAGCAGGTGCTGAACTTTCAGGTGGGACTGTCATGCTTGGAGAATATGCTCCTAGCAAACATAGAGGTTTAATCTCTTCTGTTATAGCACTTGGATCAAACAGTGGAACCTTGCTTGCAGCTTTCGTGTGGCTTTTAGTTACAAGTATGGATGATGCTAGTTTTAAAGAATGGGGATGGAGAATTCCTTTTATAGGAAGTATTTTTATAGCACTTTTTGCTGTTTATATGCGTTTAAATGTAAAAGAAACTCCTGTTTTTGAAAAACAAAAAGAATTAATGCTAAAAATTCGTCATGAAAATGAAGCACATATGAAAAAAGATGAAAGAACTTTTTGGCAGAAAAGTCGTGCATTTTGGACTATGGTGGGCATAAGAATAGGAGAAAATGGACCATCTTATCTTGCACAAGGCTTTATAGTAGGTTATGTAACTAAAATTTTACTTCTTGATAAATCAGTAGCCACAACTGCTGTTGTTATCGCTTCTTTGGTGGGATTTTTGGTTATACCTTTAGCAGGATATTTAAGTGATAAATTTGGAAGGCGTATTACTTATAGAACCTTTTGCTTGCTTTTAATGCTTTATGCTTTCCCTGCTTTTATGCTACTTGATAGTAAAAATGAAATTATTGTAATTTTAACTATCATCGTAGGTATGTCTTTAGCATCTTTAGGAATTTTTGGCGTGCAAGCTGCGTGGGGTGTGGAGCTTTTTGGAGCAAAAAATCGCTATACCAAAATGGCACTAGCAAAAGAATTTGGCTCTATACTTTCAGGAGGAACCGCTCCTATGATAGCTTCAGCTTTGCTTGCTTATTATGGTACTTGGTGGCCAATAGCCTTGTATTTTGTTATCACCGCAGGAATTGGTTTTATCACAACTTTCTTTGCACCAGAAACTAGAGGCAGGGATTTAAATTTAATAGAAGATGCGATATGATACGCCTTATTTTAGATACTGATATAGGCAATGGAATAGCAGGGGCTAATACTGATGATGGTTTAGCCCTTGGACTTATTTTAGCCTCCAAAGAAATCAAACTTGAAATGATTAGCACTTTAAGTGGTAATGTGCAAGCTTTAACCGCTTATAGTGTTGCTAAAGATTTATTAAATAAGCTTAATCTAGATATACCTTTGTATTTAGGTGCTCATGAAGCTTTATGTGAAGATAGTCATTTTTGGAGACAAAGACTAGATAAAGGCGTAGAAGAGTTTAAGCTTACTCATCTTTGGGATCATATAAAACCTATAAAAATCTTAGAAAACATAAACCCAAATGCTTGTATGAAAATGGGTGAGCTTATTATGCAAAACCCAGGTGAAATTTCAATTTGCGCTATAGGGCCTTTAACAAATATAGCCATAGCTATGAAGCTTTTTAAAGACTTTGATAAAAATGTAAAAGAAATTTTTATCATGGGTGGAAGTTTTGATATGCCTTATCATATCAAAGATACAAATTTTGGCTTTGATCCTGAAGCTGCTAGTATAGTTTTAAACTCAAGAGCTAAAATCACACTTGTTCCTTATAATGCAACAATGCAAACTATGCTCACGCATGAAGATTTAAATACTTTAGAAAATCAAAATCCACTTTGTGATTTTTTAGTGCAGACTTTAAGAGTTTGGATTGATTATGCAAGCAAAACAAGAGGCACAAATGGCACATGGATACACGATGCATTAACTATTGCTTATATGCTTGATCCAAATTTAGCAAATTTTGATGAGTATTTAGTAGATGTCATTTGTGATAGTACTTTTGCTAGAGGAAGCACGATAAGGTGTTTTAAAGATGCAAAAATGCCTATGAAAAATCATGAATTAAAAAACACCATAAAAGTTTTAAAAGATGTTGATAATGCTAGACTTTTAAATCTTTTAAAATCAAGGCTTTTAAATGGAATTTGCTATGAAAATTACAAAAGCATAACGACTTAATTTACCCAAGGCTATAAAAATACTTGCTTTTAAAAAAGAATACTTAGCAAATCCAAGCCCTAGTGCAAAAAGATCTCCCACTATGGGTAAAAAAGTAAAAAAAGCATACAAAGAGCCAAATTTTTTAAAGTTTGCATTGATTTTTTCTAATTTACATAAAGAGTTTTTAAAATATTTTTCCAAAATTTGACTCTCTCCAAAATAAGCTAACGCATAGGTACTTAAACTACCCAAAGTATTCCCCAAGCTTGCTATAAATAAAACCATATAAGCATTAAAATCTAATTTCACAAAAACAAGCACAAAAGCCTCACTTGCCATAGGTAAAAGCGTGCTAGAGAGAAAACATACTATAAAAAGCCCTATATAGCTTATATCATTATATAAAAAATCAAACATTATAAATTTTCTTAGTATTTATTTTATAAACTATCATTTTAAAGAATTTTTAATAATAATTATCTTAGAATGTAAAGTCATTTGGCAATTTTTTAAAAGGAAAAACTATGGAAAGGAAAAAATTTTCTAAACTAAATTTAGAATACTCATTTAACAAAGCTTCTTTTTCTTGGCGTTAAGCCTGCTACTATATTTTCAATCATTTTTATTTTACATTTTTAGTTTTAGTTGATCATTTTTTGATTTTAAATTATTAATCATTTTAAGGAAATACTATGAAAAAATATTATGGAAAATTTGGTGGGCAATTTGTGCCAAATGAAGTAAAAATAGCATTAGATGAAGTAGAAAAAGCTTTTTTAAAACTCAAAAAAGATAAAGATTTTAACACAGAATTAAAAGAACTCTTAGCTAATTATGTGGGAAGACCTACGCCTTTATACCATGCTAAAAATTTAAGCAAGCTTTATAATCATGAAATTTATTTAAAAAGAGAAGACTTAACTCACACAGGAGCTCATAAGATCAACAATGCCATAGCTCAAGCCTTAATGGCAAAGAAAATGAATAAGAAAAAAATTATTGCAGAAACCGGAGCAGGACAACACGGGCTTGCAACAGCTACTGCAGCAGCACTTTTGGGACTTGAATGTGAGATATTTATGGGAGCTATTGATGTAAAAAGACAAGCCTTAAATGTCTATAAAATGGAGCTTTTAGGAGCAAAAGTTCATGCGGTAGAAAGTGGAAGTAAAACTTTAAGCGATGCAGTAGATGAGGCTTTAAATTTTTGGGTTAAAAATACCAAAGAAGTATTTTATGTAGTAGGAAGTGCAGTGGGGCCTTATCCTTATCCGCAAATTGTTACGCATTTTCAAAGTATTATAGGTAAAGAATGTAAAATGCAACTTAGAAAATTAAATAAAAAAGTTGATTACATCATAGCAGCAGCTGGAGGTGGTAGCAATGCTGCTGGAATTTTTCATGCATTTTTAAAAGATGAAAAAGTTAAACTCATAGGCGTTGAGGCAGCAGGTTTAGGAAAAGATACACCTTATCATGCAGCCACACTTACTAAAGGTAAAGAAGGTATTATCCATGGTATGAAAACTAAGGTTTTACAAGATGATAAAGGAAACATTGCTCATACTTTTAGCATCTCTGCTGGGCTTGATTACCCTGGCATAGGTCCTTTGCACGCATATTTACAAGAAAGTAAAAGAGCAAGTTATCATGCTATTAGTGATGATGAGTGTATTAATGCTTTAAAATTATTATGTAAAGAAGAAGGTATTATACCCGCTATTGAAAGCTCACATGCATTAGCTTATCTAGAAAAACTTTGTCCGACTTTAAAGAAAAAAAGTGTGATAGTTGTAAATCTTTCAGGAAGAGGCGATAAAGATATGCAAAGTATTTATGAGTATAAAAAAGGTGAAATTTATGGTTGAAGGATAACTTCAACCAATTTATTTTTTTGTGTTTTTTAACTCTAAATTTAGATAATACCCCGTATAAGAACCACTTTTTTCATGATTTTTAGCAAGCTCTTCAACGCTACCTTTAGCTATAACCTTACCACCTTTAACCCCACCTTCAGGTCCCATATCAATGATATAATCAGCATTTTTAATCACATCTAAATTATGCTCTATCACAAACACACTATTTCCAAGATCGACTAAATGTTGCAAAACCAAAATAAGCTTATTAACATCTTCAAAATGAAGTCCAGTTGTAGGCTCATCTAAAATATAAAGAGTTTTTCCCGTATCACTTCTGCTTAATTCTTTGGCTAGCTTAATACGCTGAGCCTCCCCACCACTTAAAGTAGTTGCATTTTGTCCTAAGGTAAGATAATCAAGCCCAACTTTTACCAAAGTATCAAGCTTTTGCTTTATCTTTGGCACAGAAGTAAAAAACTCACTTGCTTCAATAATACTCATATTTAAAACATCAGCTATGCTTTTACCTTTATATTTGATCTCTAAAGTTGCATCATTATATCTTTTACCATTACAAACATCACAAGTTACCATCACATCAGGCAAAAAGTGCATTTCGATTTTAATTTCACCATCGCCACTACACTTTTCACATCTTCCACCTTTAACATTAAAAGAAAAACGCCCTGCTTTATAACCTCGCATTTTAGCTTCTTTAGTAGCTGCAAAAAGATTACGAATTTCATCCATAGCACCTGTATAAGTAGCAGGATTTGAACGTGGGGTGCGACCTATAGGACTTTGATCAAGATAAATCACCTTATCAAGTTTTTCTAAACCTTCTATTTTAGCTCCACTTAGTTTTTTAACTTTTTTAGCACGGTTAAGCTCTTCTTTTGCAAATGGAAGCAAAGTTTGTAAAATTAATGAGCTTTTACCACTTCCTGAAACACCTGTAATTGCTACAAGATTGTGTAATGGAAAATCTACACTTAAATTTTGAATATTATTAATACTCACATCTTTTAAACTAATAAAATCTTTTTGTTCTCTATTTTTTTGATGAGCAATTTGCTTTTTGCCACTCATATAAAGGGCGGTTTGACTTTTGCTTTTTAATAATTCTTTATAAGTTCCACTAAATACTACCTCACCGCCAAATTTACCAGCATTTGGACCAATATCTACGATAAAATCTGCTTCTTCTATGGTCATTTTATCATGCTCAACCACGATTAAAGTATTACCCTTTTGCTGAAGATTTCTTAAAGTTTTAATGAGTTTTGCCGTATCTCGCTCATGCAAACCAATGCTAGGCTCATCTAAAACATACATTACTCCACTTAAACCACTACCAATTTGAGATGCTATACGAATTCTTTGAGCCTCACCCCCACTAATGGTTCTTGCATCACGCCCTAAAGATAAATACCCAAGTCCTACATCATAAAGAAAAAATAATCTTTCATTAATTTCTTTAAAAATAGGTTTAGCTATCAATCTTTCTTGTTCACTCAAATACGCAAAATTAGCTTCTTTTGAAAAAAATGCAGTGGTATTTTCTATACTCATATCTAAAATTTCACCCAAATTTTTCTCAGCTACTTTTACAGCTAAACTCTCAGCTCTTAAACGATGACCATTGCAATCTTTACAAGTTTTTTCGCTCATATACTCGCTTAAATCTTTTTCATCTTTTAGCATTTCATAGGCATATTTAACCGCACCTTCAAATTTGCGATTTAAACGATGTCTTTTCCATAAAAAGTTAATTTCCTTGGCATTACCATAAAGTACTAGACGCTTTTCTTCTTCACTTAACTCATTATATGGAATTTTTACCCTGATATCATTTTGCTCACAAAAAGCCATTAAAAACTTATAATAATAACTTTTATTAAACCCATATAAAAGCTTTATAGCTCCTGCTTCTAAGCTTAATTCTTCATTGATAAGCTTTTTCATATCTAGCGTATATCTTATACCAAGACCATCACAACTTGGACAAGCGCCTTTTGGAGAATTAAAAGAAAAACTCAAAGGCTCAAGCAAAGGAAAAGAAATTTTACAATCAAAACAAGCATTATGCTCACTATAATGAAAATGTTTTGCTATGTTTAATTCTTCATTATTTAAAACTTCAATTTCCACTTCACCAAAGCTCTCACTAAGACCTTTTTCTATATCGCTTGCAAGTCTTGCTAACATATCATCTTGCACTTGGAGTCTATCTATCACAAGTTTTATTGTATGTTTTTTGGTTTTAGCAAGCTCAATATCCTCATCAAGACGTGTTAAAACCCCATCAATTTGTGCTCTAACATAGCCTTTTGCGACTAAATTTTCCAAAAGATCTGCAAAAGTTCCCTTCTTTTCTTTGATCAAAGGAGCATAAATGATGATTTTAGCTCCTTTTGGAAGCTTTAAGATTTCACCTACGATATCTGCTGCACTCATAGATGAGATTTTTTGACCACATTGATGACAATGTTGTGAGCCAATCCTTGCATACAAAAGTCTTAGATAATCATAAATTTCAGTAATCGTTCCAACAGTTGATCGAGGATTTTTAGAAGTTGTTTTTTGATCAATAGCAATAGCAGGAGTTAAACCTTCTATTTTATCAACATTTGGCTTACCCACTTTATCTAAAAACTGCCTTGCATAAGCACTTAAACTCTCAATATAGCGGCGTTGTCCTTCTGCATAAAGTGTACCAAAAGCTAAAGTGGATTTACCACTTCCACTAAGTCCTGTAAAAACTATAAGCTTATTTTTAGGAATTTCTAGGTTGATATTTTTAAGATTATTCTCTTTAGCACCAATTATATTAATAGTATCATTCATAACTTTTCCTAAATATTTAAAAATAAATTTATGATTTTAACATAAGAAAAATTAAAATATTTTTCTTTTTTATAAAGGAAAAATTAAAATACATTCTTAAGTTTTATATAAATAAAAATATATATAATGATTATCAAAATTATTTTAAAGGAGAAAAAATGAAATTTTCAAAAATGGTGTTTTTGAGTTTTTTTATAGCAAGTTCTGCTTTAGCTCATCAATTCTTTCCTATGCAAACTAGCAATGGATATGAAGTAGGTTTTTGAGCTGATGATCACTGGGGACAATATCAACCTGATAGGGTTTTTGGTATAAGTGCAAAAGATTCTCAAGGAAAAAATTTAAAAGCTGGCTATGACTACGAAAATAACAAAATATTTATTGAGGGAAAACCTGCTGTTGCAAGTGTTAATTATGATTTTGGATATTACACATTTACAAAAGATGGAAAACATTATGCACAAAAAAGATCTGATATTACAGATATTACTGGTGCAAATGAAGTCACTCAAACAAGAAAAATTTTCAAAATGGGAAAAAGCATTTTTTCTTGGGATGAAGGTTCAAAAAAACCATTAGGATTAAAATTTGAAATAGTTCCTTTACAAAATCCTTTAACACTACATGAAGGAGATAAATTAAAACTCCAAGTTTTACTAGATGGAAGACCCGTAAAAGGAGTTGAATTTGAAGATCAAAATGATGATATCGACAACATAGCAACAAATGAAAAAGGTATAGCAACAATCACACTCACAAAACCAAAAGATGGTTTACAAATAATAGCTGCAAACATCAAACTACCATACAATCTAGACAGATATGGCGATACTTTACAATTGACAGCGACACTAAGTTTTAAATCTAAATAATTTCAAATTCTTAGTCAATAAAATTAATTTTTAATTGACTAAGAAATATGTTACATTTTGTAATATATTAATTTTTTATTTATCCTATATAGCAATAAAATATAATTCTACGATACACTAAATAAATTCACTAAAGCAAAGGAATTAAATGAATATTACTAACAAAATATTATGGTTTTTTGTTGCCATTGTCGGTGCTGTTTGTTTTGGCATATTAGCACTCCAAAATGGCGAAAGTATTTCAGCGATTTATCTTGTTATTGCTGCTTTATGTATTTATATCATAGGGTATAGATTTTATGGTAGATATATTGCCTATAAGGTGCTAGAGCTAGATAAAAACAGAGCAACTCCTGCTGTAGTTAAAAATGACGGATGTGATTTTGTCCCTACAAATAAAATTGTACTTTTTGGACATCATTTTGCCGCTATCGCAGGAGCTGGTCCTTTGGTAGGTCCTATACTTGCTGCACAAATGGGTTATTTACCCTCTATGCTTTGGATATTAATAGGCGGTGTTTTAGCAGGTGCGGTACATGATTTTGTAGTTTTATTTATATCTACGCGTCGTAATGGAAAATCTTTAGGAGAGATGATAAAAGATGAATTAGGACAATTTATCGGCGCAATAGCAATGATTGCTATATTTGGAATTATGCTTATAATTATTGCGATTTTAGCTATGGTTGTTGTAAAAGCTTTAGCAGAATCTCCATGGGGATTATTTACCATCGCAATGACCATTCCTATTGCTGTTTTTATGGGAATTTATATGAGATTTTTAAGACCTGGTAGGGTTGGTGAAGCTTCTATTATAGGTTTTATATTGCTCATATTAGCCATACATTATGGAAGTGAAATAGCTGCTGATCCTTATTGGGCGAAAATATTTACCTTTGATGCACCAACTTTAGCACTTATTATGATGGCTTATGGTTTTATAGCTGCAATTTTACCTGTTTGGTTTTTACTTGCTCCAAGAGATTATTTATCAACTTTTTTAAAAATCGGTGTTATTGTGGTTATGGCTTTAGCTATTGTATTTGTAGCGCCTGATCTTCAAATGCCAAAAATTAATTCTCAATATTTAGATGGAAGTGGGCCTGTATTTGCTGGAGCAATTTTTCCATTTTTATTTATTACCATTGCATGCGGAGCTATTAGTGGTTTTCATGCATTAATTTCAAGTGGCACAACTCCTAAAATGCTTGAAAATGAAACTCATGCATTAGCTGTTGGATATGGCTCTATGCTTATGGAAAGTGCTGTGGCTATCATGGCTTTAATTTGTGCTTGTATTTTACACCCTGGTCTTTACTTTGCCATCAATGCGCCTGCTGCTACTATAGGTGTAGATGTTGCAAATGCAGCTGCTGCTATTTCTAGCTGGGGTTTTAAAATAACTCCTGAAGAAATCACTACTTTAACTACAAATATAGGCGAACAAAGCATATTATCAAGAACTGGTGGGGCACCAACATTTGCTGTAGGTGTTGCTTTAATTTTACATGAATTATTTGGTGGAGTGAATTTAATGGGCTTTTGGTATCACTTTGCTATTTTATTTGAAGCCTTGTTTATTTTAACTGCAGTTGATGCTGGGACAAGAGCTTGTAGATTTATGGCTCAAGATATATTGGGTAATGTTTATAAACCTTTAGGAAATATCAATAATACCTTAGCAGGAATTTTTGCAACAGCTTTAAGTGTTGGTGGATGGGGGTATTTTCTCTATCAAGGAGCGATAGATCCAAAAGGCGGAATTTACTCATTATGGCCACTTTTTGGAGTGAGTAATCAAATGCTTGCTGGTATGGCATTGCTTTTAGCAAGTGCGATTTTATTTAAAATGGGGAAGGCAAGATATACTTGGATTACTCTCATACCTGCTTGTTTTGTTTTAATCGCAACACTTTATGGAGGTATTCAAAAAATTCTTCCTTACAAAGAAGGAGATCCAATCCATAATGCTATAAGTCATGTTGCTGCTGTACAAATAAATACGCAAAAAATACAAGAATTTAATTTAAAACTTTCTCAAACACAAGATGAAGCAATAATCGAGCAAATCAAAAAAGATATAAAATTAGCATCTCAAGCTAAAAATTCTAATTTAATAAATGCAATTTTATGTGTGTTTTTCATGATTACCACTTTGCTTGTTGTACTTTCTTGCTTTGGAATTTTTATCAAAAAATTAAACATTCCTTTAAAAGAAAGCCCTTATATAGCATTAAAAAAGGAAAAAACATGATAAAAAAACTTAAATTATGGTATGAAAAATCCGAAAGGTTTTTTCATCCCTTAGTTGGAGTTGCAAGTTATGATAAATATCTTGAACATATGAGAGAAAAACATCCTAAAGCACCTTGTAAAAGTAGAAAAGAATTTTTCAAAGATTTTCTTGAAAAAAAATACAATAGTGGCTTAGTAAAATGCTGATAAATATTAAAGAGTAAAGTTTTTACTATACAAATGATTTTTGGTGAAAATCACCAAAAATCAAGCATGTTTTTTTGCAAAAGCTTTCATAAATTCACTTAACTTTTGAACCTTTTCAATGCTGATAGAATTATAAATACTAGCACGAATTCCACCTAAAATTTTATGTCCTTTAAGCCCTATCATACCATTTTCTTCAGCTTCTTTTACAAAAACTGGCTCTAAGTTTTTATCATAAGCTATATTAAAACTAACATTCATTAATGATCTATCCTCTTTTTTGGCATGACCTTTATAAAAACCATTACTCTCATCAATCACATCGTATAAAATTTTGGCTTTTTGTATATTTTGCTCATTGATTTTGTCTAATCCACCTTGATTTAAAAGCCATTTCATTTCAAGATTAAACATATATATAGCAAAGGTTGCTGGAGTATTAAATAAAGAATTATTTTCAGCATAAACGCTATATTTTAACATACTAGGTATATTTTTGTTTTTACTACGCTCTATCATATCTTTACGCACAAAAGCACAAGCAAGCCCTGAAATTCCTGCATTTTTTTGCACCCCACCAAAAAGCATAGCAATATTAGAAAAATCTATCTTTTTAGAGAAAAAATCACTAGAAGCATCAATTATCAAAGGACTTTTAGTCTTTGGATAGCTTTTATATTGAGTTCCATAAATGGTATTATTAGAGCATATATAAGCATAATCTGCATTATCGCTAAATTCAAATTGTGGGATATGATCAAACTCACTTTCTTGGCTACTTGCTACTATTTTTGTATTTACTCCTAAAATTTCAGCTTCTTTAATAGCCTTTTTAGTCCAAACTCCCGTATTAACAAATTCACAAACTCCACCCATATATAAATTCATAGGTATCATAGCAAATTGCAAACTAGCCCCACCTTGCATTAAAAGCACTTCATAATCATCATTTACACCATAAAGTTCTTTTGCCATTTTGATAGCTTCAAAATGCACTTCTTCAAAAACCTTTCCACGATGAGAAACTTCCATAATAGAAAAGCCTTTACCATAATAATCAAACAAATGCTCCCTAGCTTCTTTTAAAACCTCATCAGGCAGGTTTGAAGGACCTGCACTAAAATTCATCACTCTCATTTTATCTCCTTTTTATAGTATTTGAGCTTCTTTACTCTCATTTATTGAGCAAAGCTTTATAATATCTCCTTTTTTTAGCTTTTCAAGAGAGATATTTTTGCCATCTTTTTGTAAATTTATCAAATTTTTACTTTTATCAAAGAAATTTTTATGCTGAGTTAAAAGTTCCTCAAAATTATCAAGCTTATTTTCATAATTTAATAATTTTAAATTTAAAACACTCTTTAGTTGGCTTTGTAAAAAATCAAGCTTTTGTTTTCTAAGAAAAAAAGCATTTTCTAAAGACTTAGCTTTGGCTAAATTTTGCAAGTGATCGATTTTGTTTTGATAAAACTTAAGATGATTTAACATTTGGTTTTTAAAACGCATAGCAAGCTCATCAAGTCCTTGTTCTAAGCTTAGTTTATTTGGAAAAATCATATCAATAGCTGCACTTGGAGTTGGTGCTCTTAAATCTGCTACAAAATCACTAATAACATAATCAATCTCATGTCCAATAGCAGAAACAATAGGCGTTTTTAGAGAAAAAATACATCTTGCAAGTTCTTCATCGTTAAAACAAAACAAATCTTCTCTGCTTCCACCACCTCTTGCCAAAATAATCGCATCTAAATTATACTCATTGGCTTTTTTTAAAGCATTTATTAAAGAATTTGGGGCACTTTGTCCTTGGGTAAGGGCATTAAAAATAGTTATTTTGCAAAGATTGTATTCTTTTTGTGAAATTAGCTTTAACATATCTTGCAAAGCAGCTGAAGTAAAAGAAGTAACTATGCCTATTTTTTTAGGAAATTTAATAATGCTTTTTTTAACATTTGTATCAAACAAACCTTCTTTTTCAAGCTTTTCTTTTAGAGCTAAAAATTTAGCTTCTAAATCTCCAAGACTTGTTTTTTGCATACTTTTGGCGATAAATTGATACCTGCCACTTGCTTCATATAAACTCACATAACCTCTAAGTTCAAGCATATCGCCAACTTTAGGTTTAGCTTGGACAAATTGATTAAAGCCTTTAAACATCACACAAGCTATGCTTGATTTTTCATCTTTTAAGTCAAAATACCAATGTCCTGAACTATGAATGGTAATTTTAGAAATTTCTCCACTAAGCTCTATATCATCAAGATGAAATTCTAATAAACTTTTAGCTTTTAAATTAAGTTCTGAAACTTTCATTTTTTTCTTGCAATAAACATAGAACAAACACCAAAACTAAAGCTTTTATACTCTAGCATTTCAAAATACTCACTCAATTCTTTAATAAATTCTTCTTTGCTTAAAAAATCTTCTATCGAATTTGGTAAATACTCATAAGCACTATAATTTTTACTGATAAATCCACCCACTTTTGGTAAAATATTTTTTAAGTAAAAATCTCTACAAGCAGCTATAAAACCACCCTGCTCTCTTTTAGTAAATTCAAGCACAAGTAAAATCCCATCCTTTTTCAACACTCTTGCAAATTCTTTTATAGCTTCTTTCCTATCTACCACATTGCGTATGCCATAACTTATACTTATGATATTTGCACTTTCACTTTCAAGTGGAAGTTCTTGTGCTTTTGCTTGCACAAAAGTCGCATCAGGAATTTTTTTCTTAGCCACTTCAAGCATGCCCGCACTTGGATCAACCCCTTTTATACTAATGATATTTTTATTTGTCCTTAAGGCTTGATTTTGCCATTCTATAATCATATCGCCTGTACCACAAGCCACATCGATAATATCAAGTTCATTGTTAGAAAATTTAAAAACATCTAAACAAGCTTTTTTTCTCCAACTCACATCACTTCCAAAACTTAAAATTCTATTAGCCTTATCATAAGTTGGTGCTATATCATCAAACATTTTGACTATTTTTTCTTGTTTTTGCATGTTTTTCCTAACTATATATTTTTAATTTTTTAATGCTTTTTTCAATTTGTTTTATTGTATTTTCATCATATGAAATTTGTTCTAAATGATTATGTTCAAAATAATTTTTTAGTTTTTCAATACTTTTTTCTTCAAACATAGTTGCAAAATAGCATAATAAAAATTTTATTCTTTCTAATTCTTCTTCATGATTTGTTTGAGATTTTACAATTTTTTTCTTTAAAAAAACTAATTCTTTTCTTAGTTTAAAAGCCACTAAAGACTTTAAAATTTGATTTTTCTCTCCTTGATAAAAACTACAATCATTCTTTAAAATAAAATCCATATCAAGAAAAATATCATTGATTTTTTCATCACTTAAAATAAAAATATATTTTTCTAATTCAAATTTACAAATTTTATCATTACAAATTTGTTTTTCCAAATTCAAAATATAATCTTGAAGTTTATTTTGAATACTCTTTTCAAAAAGAGTGCTAAAAAGCTCAAAGAAAATGCATATTTGCCTAAGACTTACAAAAAATTGCTCAAAACTTTCAAAATTTAATTTTTGTAAAAAATTCAATCTGTCATTTTTTAATCTTTTTAAAAGTACAAAAAGTAAGATTTTACCCGCTTCAAAACTTTGAATTTGATTTGGAAAATGTAAGCTAATATCTTCTTGCTTATCTAAAATTTTAATACATCTAGCACTATCAAAAATTTTAGAAAAATCTCCATATAATGCTAAATTTTTGCTGTAGAAATTTTCATCATCTGAAATCTCTTTATAGCTTTTAAAAAAGTGAGGTAAATTAAATTGCTTTGCTTTTTCAAAAGTAGGAAAAACAACTTTCAAAATGACCAAATCTTGTAGATTATTTTTAAACTTATAAAGTAAAAATCGAGCACTATTAATCTCAAAACTAATTCTAGTTTTCTTAATAACACTTCCTATAAGTTTTTTACTTTGCTGTTTAAATTCTTTTTTAGAAAGTTTATGATTTTTTTTATCTAAAATATCATGCAGTTTATAAAGTGAAAATCGATAATAATTTTTATTAAATTTTTTATATTTAACATCACAAAAAGGACTTATACGCGTAAAGAAAACGCGTATTTTATCCTTAGAATATATAATTTTTTCTTCTTTTAAAATTTTTATAAAGTCATCATTTTTGAGTAAAAAGCGTCTTTGGACTTCACAAACCATTTTATTTTTTACAAGCTTTACAACCATTCACATAAGCAAATACGCCAAGATAATCAATGATATTGCCAATTTTTTTCTCAAGATCTTCTTGGTATTTATTTATCCCACTATCTTCATAACATACATCTTCTATATGATTGCATTTGCTACAAATTACATGTATATGAGGATATTCATAAATATCATAACAAGTTTTTTGATTTGGAGTGTTGATTTCTACAACCAAACCTTGTTCTTTTAAAGTATTTAAATTTTTATACACTGTAGCTAAAGAGATAGAAGGATATTCTTCCTTAATGCTTTCGTATAAAGATTCTATATTAGGATGTTCATGGCGTTTTAAAATTTTTAAAATACAAAGTCTTTGAGGAGTAGCTTTTAAATCACAATTTTTAAGCAATTGAATAAGTTCCATTATTAATTCTCCGATATTTTTTATATAGTATAACGCTTTTTTTATAAAAAAATGATTATATTAAAGGATATTTTTTATCTTTTAATAAATTTTAATCTTTTTACACAAAGATTCAACATCAATTTCTAGAAATTTTTCTACTTCATTTGTTTTACCATGGGTTATAAATTGATCTTCAAATTCAAAACTTACTAGTTTTATATGATAAAGATTTTCTTTTTGCAAGAAAGTTGCAATTAAACTTCCCACTCCACCTATCTTAGCACTATCTGAAAAAACAAACCAAGTTTTTGTATCTTTTGCCAATTCTTTTAAAAGCTCTTCATCTAAAGGTTTTGCAAAAATCAAATCTATTAAGCTTGCATAATCTAAACCAAGTTTATCTAAAACTAGTTTTGCCTTAGCCACACCCTGACCAAAACCTAAAAATACTTTATCGCTTTGCACTTTAGATAAAATTTGAGCTTTTGCAAGTTTTATCTCACATAGATTAAAATTTTCATCTAATAAAAAATTACCTCTAGGATAACGAAAAGCAAAAACACCTTGATGAAAATAAGCATACTCCATAATTTTTTCCATCATAGCCTCATCTCTTGGAGCCGCTAAAGTAATATTTGGTATAGCACTTAAAAAACTAACATCAAAAGCACCTTGATGAGTTTCTCCATCTTCTCCTACTATGCCAGCTCTATCCATAGCAATAACTACATTTAAATTCATAATAGCACAATCATGGATAACTTGATCATAAGCTCTTTGCATGAAAGTGCTATAAATTGCTATAAAAGGCTTAAAACCTTCTTTAGCCATAGCTGCCATAGAAGTAACTGCATGTTGTTCTGCAATTGCTACATCCCAAAAACGCTCAGGATATTTTTCCATTAGCTTATCTATTCCAGTTCCACTTGGCATAGCAGCAGTTACACCTACTATATTTTCATATTTTTGAGCTAAATTTAAAAGTGTATTTGAAAAAATTTCTGTCGCACTTTTTTTGTTCATATTAGCCTTTAAACTCTCTCCGCTACTTCTATCAAAAGCACCTACTCCATGCCATTTAGCATTTTTACCTTCAGCTAATGTATAACCTTTGCCTTTGATAGTTTGCGCATGCACTACACAAGGTTTATTCATAGCTTTAGCTTGATTTAACGCATTAATAACTTCATTTAAATTATGTCCATCAATAGGCCCTATATATTCAAGTCCTAATTCTTCAAATAAGAGTCCAGGTGTAATAAGTCTTAAACCCTCTTCGAAACGCTTTGCCATATAAGATGCGCCTTGAGGAAAATACTCTAAAAGATTTTCTATGCGTTTTTTAAACTTTTGATAAAACTGCGTTGCCATTGCTTGAGAAAGGTATTTTGAAATAGCTCCAATTGGCCTTGAAATACTCATTTCATTATCATTTAAAATAATCACACAAGGATATTCTCTATCACCAAGCTCGTTTAAAGCTTCATAAGCCATACCTGCACTTAACGCTCCATCACCTATTAATACAACAGGTAAGCGATCTTCTTTTTTTAATCTTATAGCCTTACAAGCTCCAACTGCTAAAGATATAGAAGTACTTGAATGTCCTGCTACAAAATAATCCCCCTCATCAGGCTTTGTATATCCACTCAAGCCATTAAATTGTCTTAAAGTATGAAAATTATCTATCTTACCACTTAAAAGCTTATGTGGATAAGATTGGTGTGAAACATCAAAAATAAAAGGATCTTTTCGCACATCAAAAACATAATGCATTCCTATACTAAGCTCAACTACACCTAAATTTGAGCTTAAATGTCCACCATTTTTACTCACTGTATCTATGATAACTTCACGCAAATTACTAGCTAAATTTTCCAGTTCTTTAATTTGCATATTTTTAATATTTAAGTTATTTAAATCTATCATTCATTAACCATGTTTTTGATTTTTTGCAAACGATTGTTAAGGTTTGACTCTATATTACCCGCATCACTTAATATTAAAATACTTCCCTTATTAATCGCATCATCAAGACTAAATTTAATATTGCTTTGTTCTTGCAAGTGTGTTTTTACATATTCAAAATCATCAGGACTTAACTTTAATTCTATCTTAGTAGCATTTTTAAGTTCACTCATAAGTTCTTTTGCTAAATTTAATGCTATAAGTGATGAATTTTCTTCGAGCTCTTTTGCAATCACTTCTTTTGCAATAATTACAGCTGTATCGGCTAATTCTTTTTCATTTTTAGATAAAAACTCATTTAAATTTTGCACTGTATTTTCAAGCTTTTCTACGCTTTTTAAGTATTTTTCCTTCAAGGCTTCTAATTCACTTTCAAAATTCTTTTGTGCTTGTTCATAACCTTCTTTAGTAAATTTTTCCTTTGCATGTTCTAATTCTGTGTTTAAACGATTGTTAAATTCAGCCTCTTGGCTTTCTATCTGCATTTGCAACTTAATGATATTTCCTGACATTTCATCAGTTTTTTTAAGTAAATCTTCAACAAAATCAGGTTGAATTTGTGGTTGTGAGGCTTGTGGAGTAGCTTCTATTGTTTGATTTTCTACTGCTTGTTGTGTGTTTTGGACAGGAGAGACTTGATTGATAGTTTGAATTTCTTCTTGTTTTTGTTCTTCACTAGAGGGCATTTCACTCATAACTTTAAAATGATAACCCTCAACTACATGAGCAGAAATATTTTCAGGTGAAATTACATTGGTTAATTTTGCCATAATCTTACTCTATCATCTCATCAGCCTCACCCACTTGGATAAGACCTTGTTCTGCAAGTTTTTGCACCACTTCTACAACTTTTCTTTGTGCTTCTTCTACATCTTTAACACGCACAGCACCCAAAAAGCCCATTTCTTCTACAAAAGCTTCAGCAGCGCGCGTAGACATATTGGACATAAATTTTTGTTTTAAATCCTCGCTTGCGCCCTTTAAACCTATCATCAAATCACGCTTGTCAGCAGCTTTTAAAACTTCTCTAATCGCATTAGTACTAAGTTGAGAAATATCATCAAAGGTAAACATTAAATCTTTAATGGTTGTAGCAAGTTTTTCATCACTTTGCTCAATATAAGAAAGTGTTGTTTTAGAGGCTTTTTGACCCAAGCGATTAAGCACTTCAGCAACTGCTCTTGGACCACCCACTTCAACTTTATAAGAAGTAAGACTTTCAAGCTTACTTTCAAGCACAGCAGATACTCTTTTGATAATTGAAGGAGATATATCTCCAAGATTTGCCATTCTTATTACAACTTCAGCTCTTAATTCATCGCTAAAATATTCCAAAGTTTCAGCAGCTTGAGTAGTATCCATATGAGCTAAAATCAAAGCTATAGTTTGCGGGTGTTCTTTGATGATAAAGTCTGCAAGTTGTTGTGGTTTAATTTGTGAAAGATAAGCAAAATTTTGATTATTTTCCATACTTTTGGTAAGTTTTTCCAAAATTTTATTGGCAATTTCAGGGCCAAAAGTTCTAAATAAAATTTCTTTTGCATATTCCAAACCACCACTTTTTAAGTATTGATTTGATTGCAGTAAAGTATAAAATTCCTCAAGTACTGCAGTAGCAACTGGCTTATCAACATTTTTTGCTAAAGCAATATAGCGAGAAATTTCAGTGATGACATTAATATCCATATGAGAAAATAAAACTGTCGTTACATCTTCTCCAAGTTGGATTAAAAATATGGCGACCTTTTCTGGCATAGAAAGGTCATCATAGACCATTTTTTGTTCTTCGCTAAGCTTTATCATTAGATATCCTTCTCACCAAATTCGGCTTCATTTTCAACAAGTTTTTGCAACAATAATGCCACCTCTTCGCCTTTTTCATTAGCTACTGCTCTTAATTTTTCAAGTAAAACATCATATTGTAATGCATCCTCATCAAAACTATCTCCAAAACCAAGCTGTTCTTCAACTTTTCTACGAGCAGCATTGAATTTTTCAATAGCATCTTCAGCCTCATCAATAATCTGCCCATCCTTACCTTCCATCTCTTCTTCAAGTCTAATATCTGCAAGCATTTTTTGAGAAAATGGCACAATAACTTTTTTGTAAAAGATAAAAAGCAAAATCGCGGCAAATACATACTTAACAGGTGGAATAAAAGGCTCAACAAATCTTGAATAAAAAGTTTGAACCTTATTTTCAACTTTAGCTGTTCTATGAAATTCCAAATTATTTACTTCAACCGCATCACCTCTAGCAAGATTAAATCCTATGGCACCTTTAGTAAGATTTTCAATCGCTTTAATTTCTTTATCACTCAAAGGAATATATTCATTAGTAATATTTCCCTGATCATCAGTAATTACTTTATACTTTCCATCTACCACAACAGCTGCAGAAATTCTTTTAATGGTTGCAAATTGCTTAGTGGTGTTGGTAATTTTTTTAGAAATTTCATTATTGGTTGTAGTTTGATTTTTAGTATAAACCTCGCGCGCACCTTTATCATCCAAACCTTCCACAGGACCGATGTTTGAAACAGCACCTGGTACACCTTGAATTTCTTTATCTTTATAGCCTTCTCTATGCTCTTCCAAGGTTTGCTCACTACGCACAACGGTATTTGGATCATATACTTCACTTTGTGATTCTTCTTTAGAAAAATCATAATCAATACTAACCTTTGCTACTACCCTATCATAGCCACCTGCAAATGGAGCAATAGAAGCAACAATTTTTTGCTCTAATTCATATTCTTGATCTCTTTTATATTTAATTTGAGCAGCAATTAAATCACTTTCAAAAGCACCCTCATCATCTAAAGGAATACCTTTTTGATCCATGATTTTTACATTTTCTGGAGTAAGTTTTGTTACTGAAGAAGCGATTAGGTTTTTAATCCCCATAATTTGCTTTTTATTAAGCTTTAAACCTTCTTTTATAGTCAAAGCTACTGAAGCAGTTGGTGGAACTTGTTGTTGGGTAAAAAGTGTATCTTTAGCAAAAGCAATATGAACCGTAGCACTATGAATAGGCTCTAAACTTTCAATCGTTCTAGCAAGCTCACCTTCTAATGCTCTTTGGTATTTTACCTTTTGCTCAGCTTCTGTGGCTCCAAATTCTTGTTTATCAAAAAGCTCAAAGCCTACTTTATTATCTTTTGGCAATAATCCTGCAGAAGCAATAGCTAAACGCTGTTTATATACTTGTTCATTAGGAACTAAAATCGTTCCTTCATTACGCAAAATATAAGGAACTCCACTTTTTTCAAGTTGAGTTACTATCATCGCCGAATCACTAGTATTAGCATTTTCAAATAATACTGAATATCCAGCTTCGCTAGCTACTGTAGAGCCACTTCTAAAAAGGGTTAAAAATACTAAAAATCCAACTACAACAACAATAGAAGCAGCAATAATAATACGCTGTCTTAAACTTAAATTTTGATAAAGCTGACCTACTTGGTGCAGTATAGTTTTATAATCCATTTATTTCCTACAAACTAAAAATTTTTAGAAAACTCTTCAAAAAACCTTGAATTTTCATACTCTGTACCTATACTTATACGCACAGCATTTAAACCATAACTTTGTAAATTTCTTATTATTATACCGTTTTTAAGCAGTTTTTCAGATAAATCTGTGCTATTTTTTTCATCAAAAAAATAAGTAATAAAATTTGTATAGCTTGGAATGTATCGAATTTTATAATTTTTAGCAAAATCTTCATAAAGTTTCATTTGTGAAAAATTATTTTCTAAGGTTTTTTGCACAAACTCATCATCATCTAATGCAGCAACAGCAGCTTTTAAACTCAAATTAGTCACATTAAAAGGTGCTCGTAATTTATAAAATGCATTGATAATTTCCTTGCAAGCTATACCATAACCCACTCTCATACCGCCCAAACCATAAAGCTTAGAAAAGGTTCCTAGATATACTGCATTTTGAAATTTATGGATTAATTCTTTAGGATTAATATGTTTTTTGCTATCTTTAAATGAAGCAAATTCATTATAAGCTCCATCAATGGCTACCAAACAATCCTCATCAATTTTCTCTAAAAACTCAAAAACCTCACTTGCGTCTAAACACTCGCCCAAAGGATTATTTGGCAAGCATAAAAAGATTACTTTAATTTCATTTTTATGCTTTTGATATAACTCATATAACTCATTTAAATCATGGGTTAAGCTTGGAGTTTTATAAACCTTAACTCCTAGTTGTTTTGCATAAATTTCATACATAGCAAAACTAACCCCGCATTGCAAATAAGCCTTAGAATGATCAAGTTTTGCATGTACTATATATTCTATGATTTGATCACTCCCACTACCTATGATGAGATTTTCTTTTAAAATATCATATTTTTGTGCTAGAGCTTGTTTTAATTCACTCATAGTATCATCAGGATATAAATGAGCTAAATGTGCATTATTTATGATGGCTTCTTTAGCTTTTTTACTTGTGCCATAAGGATTTTCATTACTTGCTAGTTTAATAACTTCTTTTAAACCATATTCTTTAGCAATTAAATCCATATCCTTGCCACTTTCATAAGTTTTAATAGCCTCTAAAAAAGGATTAAATTTCATTGCTTTCTCCTGATAAATATGATCCAAGCCATTTTATATGCTCAGCTTTTTTTAATACTCTTTGGACATTTTCATCATCAATATGTCCTTCAAAATCTATATAAAAACTATGCACAAATTCTCTTGTTTTTATAGGGCGTGATTCAAGTTTTGTTAAATTTATCCCCTCTTTTTTAAACTCATATAACAAGTCACTAAGCCCACCTGGTTTGTGTGCAGCAAGTGCTAAGATAGAAGTTTTACAATGAGGCATTTGAGGTATTTTTATATCACTTAAAATCAAAAATCTAGTACGATTTGCCAAATTATCCTCAATCGTTTCAAATAATATAGGTACATTATAAAGTTTTGCTGCAATTTTAGAGCAAATCGCGGCTGAAGTAACATCTTGCGAAGCTAAGTAAGCTGCATGAGCTGTGGATTTGCTTGCTACAAATTCTACTTCACTTAAATCATGACTTTCTAAAAAATTTCTACATTGATTATAACCTTGTGGATGAGAATATATGCGTTTAATATCTTTTAAATTTTCACTCATACTTACAAAAGAATGATGAATATCCATATAAATTTCAGCAAAAATTTTTACATCTTCATATTTTCCAAGACAATCAAGCGTCACACCCACTGCACCTGCTGTATTATTTTCTATAGGCACTACTCCATATTTTGCTTCTTTGTGAGCTAATTCTTTGAAAACATCTTCTATATTTGCAAGTGGAGTATAACGACTCATAGCACCAAAACGCGTTCTTGCTACTTGATGTGTATAGCTTCCCTCAGGTCCTAAATAAGCTATGCTTTGGGGCATTTCTAAATTTCTTGATACAGCAAAGATTTCTTGATAAATTGCTTCGATTGCATTTTGATCTAATAAACCATGATTATAATTTTTAAGTCTATTTATAATAGCCCTTTCGCGCTCAGGTCTATAAATACTCCCACCTAAATTTTGCTTAATAACTCCTATATCTTTAACATGAAGCATTCTTTCATTAAGTAAAGCCAAAATTTTATCATCGATAGTATCGATTTTATTGCGTAATTTTTCTATATCTTTCATTTAAACCTCGATATGTAGTAATCCTTAATACTATCATATACAAAATTAAGTTTAGTTGTATCAAGACCTTGAGTGTTAGAAATTTTACCACTTAAAACTAAGCCTGTTTGCATACCAAGCTCATAAGCACCAAGCAAATCGCCTTTAAAATCATCACTAATAATTAAAGTTTTTTTAAAACTCACATTACAATCTTGCTGTTTTAATAAATTTAAAGCACTTTCATAAAAAGCCTTACTAGGTTTTCCTATCACTTTATAATCAAACTCGCATGCATTTTTAAGCATAGACATGATACTTCCAACGCCTGGATAAAGCCTTGAGTTTTTCTTATAAATACTACCCTCATGCATTGCTATAGCTTGCACGCCATCTTTAACATACTCTATCATATTAGCAAAATCTTGAAATTTAAAATCATCATAACTTGCTAGTAAAAATGCTTTTGGGTTTTTATAATCAAGCTCATAACCTAACTCTTGAAGTGAATCTAAAAATTCTTTTGCTCCAAAAGCTGCTATTTTACAAGGCTTTAAATGATCTTTTAAAACACAAAAAGGATCAATATAAACTTTTTCATTAATTTCAAAACCCAAATTTTGCAAATAATTTAAAAAATCTAATTTTTTGGTATTATTAGTAATAATTGCATAAGGAATTTTTTCTTTATTTAAAGATTTAATGAGTTCTAAAGCACCATTTATAGGACTTTTATCATAATCTGAAATCAAAGTTCCTTGCACATCTAAAAACAACATTTCAATCCTTTAAAAAATCAAGCTCTAAAGCAATTTGATCCTCATAACTTTCTCTTTTTCTAATCATTCTTACTATGCCATTTTCACAAGCTAGCTCACATACTCTATTACGAGTATTGTAATTACTACTCATACTAAAACCATATGCACCTGCGCTTTTAACTATGATCAAATCTCCTGCTTTTGTTTTAGCTAGTTTTCTATCTTTAGCTAAAAAATCTCCACTCTCACAAACCCCACCAACAATATCACAAAGGCTTTCTTCTTTATTTTCACTCAAAAGCTTGATTTCATGATAAGCACTATATAAACTTGGACGCAATAAATCATTCATCGCTCCATCAATAATCACAAAACGCTTTTTATCATTAAATTTTTCATATAAAACTTTAGTAACAAACTCGCCTGCATTTGCTACCAAAAACCTGCCAGGTTCCATACCTATACACACATCAAGACCTTGCAAACTTGCTAAAATTCCTTGAGCATAATCATATAAATTTGGCTCTTGTTCATCTTTATAACAAACTCCTAAACCCCCGCCTATATCAAAGAATTTAATATTAATTTTCAAAGCTAAAAGTTCTTTTACTAATTTTGCAACAATCGCTGAGGCCTCATGGATACTACTTATATCAAGAATTTGTGAACCTATGTGAAAATGCACTCCAACTGGCTCTAAAAATTGTGAGTTTTTAGCATAAAGATACATTTTTTTAGCACTTTCTATATCTACACCAAATTTATTTTCATGCAAACCTGTAGAAATATAAGGATGTGTTTTAGCATCTACATTTGGATTTACCCTTATGCTTATACGAGCTATCTTTTGACTTTCTTTAGCAATTTGCTCCAAAAGAAGCATTTCTTCATAACTTTCTAAATTTACATAAAGTATGTTTTGCTCTAAAGCATATTTTAATTCATCAGCACTTTTACCTACCCCGCTAAAAATAATTTTATAATTTTTAGCTCCTGCTTTTAAAGCTCTATAAATCTCACCTGCACTAACACAATCAAACCCACTATCCAAAGAAGCTAAAAGCTTTAAAACGCTTAAATTAGAATTTGCTTTGACTGCATAAAAAATTTGTGATTTTCTTGCCTTAAAAGCATCTTTTAACATTGTAAAACGCTCTTTAATTTTATCAAAATCATAAATATAAAATGGTGTGTTGTATTCTTTTGCTAGTTTTAAATAATCCATAAAAACCTCACTTGTAGTTATTTGTGTTTAAAATAATAAAAACTTCCTATACTTATTAAAATAAATACTGGTAGCATTATACCAAGCTCTGGAAGTAAAATTTCATTTTCACTCAATCTTGTTAATAAAAACAACAAACCCCAAACTAAAAGTATGCACACAAAAAACACAAAAGCTAAAAGTGCGAGATTAAAAAATCTTGCTGTTAAAGGAAAATAATAATACACAATAAGCATTAAAAATGGCGCAAAAAATGGTGTAAGAACTAAAGAATATAAACTTGTTCTAAGTGTATTAGTAGAAATATTTTGTTTTGCAAAAATTGCCATACTTTCTAGCGCGTCTAAAATAGAATAAGAAGGATTGCTCTCTACTAAAGAAATTCTTTCTAAGATTTTTGGAGAAAAGTCTTCTAAGCCTTTGATATTTTTAAATTCTTCTACGCTTAAACCCTCTTTTGAAACAATCAAATTTTGTGGTACATTAGTAGCTTTAGCGTCATTTAAGTTCCAAGAATCTCCATCAAATTTAGCAGTTTTTGCATGGATTGTGCTTTGAATGTCTAAATTTTTTACATCAAAGATTTTTATATTATATAAGGTTTGAGAACTTGTTTTTTGTATATAAATAAATTTATCATTATATTTAATCAAAACTTCCCCACCCTCTCTATCTACAACGCCACGCTTGAGAATATTACTTTTATATTCATCTGCATAAGCAAAGGCGCTAAAATTAAGTCCTACATAAACACAACAAAAAAACATAGCCCATAAAAAAGGATAAAAAATCACTTGATTTTTACTTAAACCCAAAGCATACAAGCTAACAAATTCATTCGAGCGTATCATATTAAAAATACATAAAACCAAAGCAAGGACTATAGCTAAAGGTAGTATATAAGAAGCTGCTGAACATGTTAAGAAAAATATATACAAAAGCTCTAAATTTGCACTTTTTGGCAGTCTATTGAAATTGAGTAAAAAATCAATCGCTACGAAGAAAAAAGTCAAAGAAAAAAATAAAATAAAAAATGATTTTAAATACAAAGATGAAATATAGCGAAAAAATATACTCATCGTTTAACTTTTTAAAGAATATTTTGAAGCGATTTTTTCTATATCAGAATTTAAAAGCTCAAGTAAAGCTTTTTTGCTATGTTCTAAAACCTTAGTTAAACTTTCTTGTTCTTCTTGTTTAAATTTTCCCAAAACATGAGAAATTACATCTTGTCCTTTTCCTACTCCTATGCGTACCCTCTCATAAGCATTGCCACAAAGATTATCTATACTTTTAAGCCCATTATGTCCACCGCTTGATCCACCCATTTTAAATTTCAATGCACCCAAATTTAAATCTATATCATCATGGATTACAATGATTCTATCACATTTATAATATTCACTAACAGCTTTTACACTTTCTCCTGATAAATTCATATAAGTGGAAGGTTTTAAAAAAAGAGTAGAAGAGCCTTTAAAAAGCTCTCCTTTAAATTTGGCATTTGAAAGCTTTGCTGTTTGCAAATCTTTCAAAATTAAGTCAATTAGCATAAACCCTACATTGTGACGGGTTTGGGCGTATTGTTCTCCTATATTACCAAGTCCTACGACTAAGGTCATTTTATCTTGCTTTTTCTACGCCAACTACAGCTACTCTATCAGCATCAACCATAGTTACACCCTCAGGCACAACTACATCGCGGATTAAAAGTGCATCACCAACATCAAGTTTAGTTACATCTAATTCAAAATAATTTGGTAAGTTTTCAGCTGCACATTTTACTTTCAATCTTCTTTTTGATTGGATTAAAACACCTTTATTTTTAAGACCCATAGCTATTCCTACGATTTTTACAGGAACCATATATTTAGAAATAACACCTTTTTGTGCTACTTTTAAATCTACGTGTTTTAATTCTGCAGTTACAGGATCTTTTTGATAATCAACTACCACAACATTTAATACTTTATCTGCTACTTTTACATCAAAAGCTAAAGTAGTTTTTTTGCGTACTTCTTTAATAAATTCATTTACTTTAAAAGCAGCATTGATGTTTTCTAATCCTTTTCCGTAGATGTTTGCGATTAGATAACCATCTCTTTTTAAAGCTTTAGCAGCTTTTCTACCGATACTCTCTCTAACGATACCTTCTAACATCTGTTTCCTTTCTAAAAAAATAAACGCTAATTATAGCCAAATAAGTTTATAAAGATTTTAAAATATCTTCATAAGCTATGCAAAATTGCTCCAAACCATCATCAAGCAAATCTTTACAAGCTTTACTTAAAGCATCTTTTGAAATATTTGCATTTAATTTTTTCTCTATACATTCATCTTTCAAAGGCTCTTTAAATATAATTTGCTTACCTTTAAAAGCCTTAATAGCATCTAGTGGTGCAGTATTAATAGCTTTATCATAGAGTAATTCTTTAATATAATAATCTTTTTCTAAATCATCACCCTTAACACCTGTACTTGCAAATAAAGCTCTAATATTTGTTTCATTTTGTTTAATGATATAATTATAAGCCTTTGTTGCAGTAAGAATTCCTATATAATTTTTATCTAAAACTTGATTATTTAATAATCTATCAAAACGGCTTACAAAAATACTAATAACTGCTCGAGGCTCTTTTTTAGCTGCGGTATTATTTTTTCTAAATTCTTTTAAACCTAAATTTAAAGCTTCAAAGCATTTTTTAGTTTGCTCAAAATCAAAAATCAAAGTAGCGTTAACATTAATACCATTTTTCATTAATTCTTGCATTACTTCATAAGAAGCTTCTGTAGCAGGAATTTTCATCATCACATTTTCTTTTGCAATTTGCGTGTATAATCTTTTTGCTTCGGCCAAAGATAGGCTAGTATTATCTTTTAATCTTGGGTCAATTTCAATACTAATAAAACCATCATTATTTTCATAATAATTAATAGCTAATTTATCCGCAGCCTTAGCTATATCTTCTATCGCAAGATACTCATATAAAGCTTTTTTATCTTTAAGATTTGATTTTTTGATTTTTTCTTTATAAATAGCTGAGTTTAAAATCGCATTTTTAAAAATAGCAGGATTTGAGGTAGCACCATTGATTGTTTTTGAGTAAATTAAATCTAAAAATTCATGATCTAAAAATTCATTTTCTATAAAATCACACCATAGTGAAAATTTTTTCATTGTATTACCTTTATTATTTCTTTTAAATCTTTCTTATCTATACAAATATCTGCATGAGATTTTAAAATTTCTTTGGCACAAAAAGCTATTTTTAATCCACATTCTTTAAACATAGAAATATCATTAGCTCCATCGCCTACACACATAATTTCTTCTGTTTTTAAATTTAAAAATTTCTTAAGTCTTTGTAGTATAATACCTTTTGAATTATTAAACATAATTTCTCCGCCAACTTTTCCTGTTAAAAAACCATTTTTACTATGTAAAAAGTTAGCAAAACCAAAATCAAAATGAAGTTTATTTTGTATTAAATCAATTCCTTCATGAAATCCACCACTAAAAACAATTATTTTTATATTCTTACTTTTTAAATATTCACATAATTCTTTAGCACCATTCATCAAAGGTAAATTTTCACAGCATTTCTTTACCTGCTCTATAGGCATACCTTCAAGCAAAGCTACTCTAGCGCTTAAGCTTTCAAAAAAATCAAGCTCACCATTCATTGCTTTGTTGGTGATTGCTTTTACAGCATCACCAACATTATATTCTTGCGCTAAAATATCGATAGTTTCCCCATCCATTAGCGTAGAATCAAAGTCAAAGGCACAAAGCTTTATCATTAAAACTCACGCTTTAATAAAGCTTCAGCTTTTAATATAGTCAAGATATTTTCTTCTCTTTTGCCTATACCAAAAATCATACCTTTTTCTTTTAGTAAAGTTTCAGGTGGTGGATCAATCCTACTTCTGTGAATTTTAATAGCTTCTGTTAATCTATCTATCACAAAGCCTGCATTACCTGCAGGAGTTTGATTGCCATTTGCTATACCTTTTAAAACAATATATCTTGTTTGAGGAGTCATTTTAGAACTACCTTGATTAAATCTTTTAGCAAGATCAATCAAAGGCATAACATTACCCCTCATATTAAACACACCTAAAACATAATCAGGCACACTTGGAACCCTAGTATATTCTATAGGTTTAATAATTTCTTGGATATTAAGAATTGGAATAGCGTATTCCTCATCTCCTACCACAAAGCCAACAAGCTGAATAATATCCTCTTCTTTATCTACATCAGGTTCTGCAATTTGCGCTTGTTGTTTTTGCAAAACCTGGTTTAATTTATCATTCATCTTCTTATCCTAGTTTTAAATTTTTTCTAACTACATTTTCTAAGTACTCTGGAGAGTAAGGCTTAGTAATATACTCAGTCATTCCTACTTCCACACCTCTTAAGCGGTCTGATTTACTAGTTCTTGAAGTTACTGCAACAAGTGGGAGGTTTTTATATTTAGAATATTTTCTAATTTCACCTGCTAAGGTATAACCATCCATTCTTGGCATTTCAATATCAATCAACACAGCATCAATATCATGCTCGCCTGATTTAATTGTATTTAATGCTTCAACACCATTAGTTGCTTCTATAATACTTACACCTAGTGGCTCTAATGATTTTTGCATGATATTTCTATCCATTTTAGAATCATCCACTATAAGCACTGTATAATCACTTGGTTTTTCTTTAGTTGTTTTTTTAGATTGCGATTCAATTTGTGCTTTAATATCAACTTTAATTTCTTTAGCTATATCCATCATAGCAGCAACATCGATAATCAAAGTTACTCTACCATCACCACGGATAGTTGCTCCTGCTATACCTTGGATATTTTGCAAATACTCACCCATAGACTTGATAACAATTTCTTCTTGACCTACTAAAGTATCTACTATAATACCAAGCTTACTTTCTGCCACACCTATAACAACTACATAAGTTTGATCAGTATTTTCAAGCACTTGTTTTACGCCAAATACATCTGAAAGTCTTACTAAAGATAAAA
The DNA here is from genome assembly GCF_024723655.1 of Campylobacter sp. RM5063. Lineage (NCBI taxonomy): Bacteria > Pseudomonadati > Campylobacterota > Epsilonproteobacteria > Campylobacterales > Campylobacteraceae > Campylobacter > Campylobacter sp. RM5063. The sequence continues at coordinate 38,846 of NZ_JANQDA010000002.1, forward strand.
CCTCATCTCTTAAGCGAAGTACATTTTTACCTTCAATAGTATAAATATCATCAATTGGCACTCTAACTGTTTCAAGAACACTTGCAAGTGGAATAGCATAAAATTCTTCTTGAGTTCCCACAAGTAAAGATTGAATAATCGCCAAAGTAAGTGGAATTTTAAGCTTCATCACAGTGCCTTTTCCAAGCTCACTATCAATTTCAATTACACCATTTAATTTTTCAATATTAGTTTTAACAACATCCATTCCAACACCACGCCCTGAAACATTGGTGATTTTTGCAGCGGTTGAAAAACCTGGTTTGAAAATCAATGCAAATGCTTCTTTATCACTCATTTGATCAGCTTCACGCTCTGTGATTAAGTTTTTCTCTATTGCTTTTGATTTTAACACATCAGCATCTAAACCTTTACCATCATCGGCAATTTCAACAACGATATGATTTCCTTCATTATATGCTTTAAGATTAACCGTTCCTTTTTCTGGTTTACCATTAGCTATACGCGTTGCTGGATCTTCTATACCATGATCACAAGAATTTCTAATCATATGCATAATAGGATCGCCAATTTCTTCTACAATAGACTTATCAAGTTCAGTTTCTTCCCCTGAAATTTCAAGCTCCATTTGTTTACCAAGTTCACGGCCTAAATCACGCACAACTCTTGGGAATTTATTAAATACTTTCGCAATAGGTTGCATTCTTGTTTTCATAACCGCAAGTTGAATATCTGTAGTGACAATGCTAAGTTGAGAAACAACTTGATTTAATTCTTCTAAGAATTTTTCTCCATCATATCTTTCTTCAACATCATCATAAATTTTTAACAAGCGGTTTTTACCTAATACAAGCTCGCCAATTAAGTTCATTAAATGATCAAGTCTTTTAACTTCAACCCTAATTGTTTGATCCATATTTGCACCGCTGCTTCCACCACCTGCTGCAGGGACCTTTTTCTCAGCTGCTGCATTTTGTGCCTGTGGAGCTGGTTTACTTGGAGTTGGAGTTGATTCTTGAGTTTTTTTCTTTTCAGCGCGTCTTGCTTGATCTTCAGCTTTTCTTACTTTTAAAAGTCTTTCAATTTCAGCTTCAACTTCATCATCACTAAGTTTATTTACATCAACTTCAGGTTCTTCAGCTTTTGGCTCTTCTTTAACTTCTTCTTTTGGCTCTTCAGCCTTAGCCGGAGTAATTGATTCTAAACTTTCTCCTTCTGAAATTGCGGTTAATCTTGCACAAATTGGAGCTATATCAAGTCCGATTGCTGTATCATTTCCATTATCTCTAATAGAATTTAATAAAGTTTTCATCATATCAATAGATTCTAAAACTACATCCATTACTTCAGGAGTAATTTTAAGCTCATTATGTCTTGCTTTATTTAAAACATCTTCCATATGATGAGTAAGTTTTGTTAAAACATCAAAATTTAAAAAGCTTGATGATCCTTTAACAGTATGCGCAACGCGGAAAATTCTATTTAATAGTTCTAAATCTTCAGGATTTGCTTCTAATTCAACCAAATCATGATCAATTTGCTCGACTAATTCAAAGGCTTCAACTAAAAAATCCTCAAGTATTTCTTGAATATCTTCCATTTTTACTCCTCACCTTTTTCATGTTTTGCTATGATACGAGAAATTTCAGCAAAGAAATCACTTGCATTAAATTTAACTAAATACCCATCTCCACCTGCTTCTTTAACACCTTTATCACTCATAAATTCATTTGATAAAGAAGAGTTAAATACGATAGGAATATTTTTAAATCTCTCATCATCTCTAACTTTTGCTGCAAAATGGAATCCATCCATTTGTGGCATTTCAACATCACTTACAATAATTTTTAAATGTTTATTTAAATCGCTGCCATAAGTACTATAAAGCTCTTCTAGTTTATGTAAACCTTCAACACCATCTTTAGCTTCAATTACTTTAAGACCAATTTTATTTAATAAATCTTTAACAAGCTTTCTTGCAGTTGAACTATCATCAAGTGCTAAAGCCATACCTTCGATTTTTTGAATTTTATCATCGTCAATATCAGTTTGTGGGGTATAAATTCCAAGTTCTTGCACTATACTTTCTAAATCTAGGATAAGTAAAACCTCATCTCCTTCGATCTTAGTTACACCAGTAATTTTACCCTTATCTAAACTACCCGCACTTGTTGCAAAAGTAGCTGGCTCAATATTTTTCCAATTAATTCTACGAATTCTTTTCGCCTCATGGACAATAAAACCGATTAAAACATTACTAAATTCAGTAATGATAACTCTAGGTTTTATATTTGTCATTTCTGGTTCTTGAATTTGCATCCATTTAGCTAGGTTGATTACAGGAATCACCACGCCACGAAGATCAAAAATACCTTCTACATATTCAGGTACTCCTGGAATTTCAGTCAAAAAAGGAATTTTAATGATTTCTCTAACCTTAGAAACATTTACACCATAAATTCCCTCATAGACTTTATCGTGGCCTTGCTTAAAGATGCGAAAATCAACAAGTTCCATTTCATTTGAACCTGTTTTAACGACATTCTCATCAAACATTATGCCTCCTTAAGTTCTATTTTGTGAAATCTGATTTCTGGCTCATATTTTACTATAAAAAAACTTTCCTTGTATGCAAAAGTAGCTAAATTTAGATATTTTATATCTTCATTTTTTAAAAATACATCTTGATGATAATGACCTTCTATTACAAAGCCTATATTATAGTGCTTTAAACGCTCTTTTACTAAAGCAGAAAAATGGGGAATTTTTCTAATAAGTTGTTTTTTGTTTTGATTTTTTAGAATTTTTTGAGTAATTCTTTCTTTACTAATAACATTTAAAAAATTTAAAAAAAGTAGCAAATAATGATTTCTCAAACTTTTTAAGCAAAACTGCAAAAAAGGTTTTAAAAAAATATCCCCATGGGCTAATTTTACTAAGGTTTTATCTTGAAATTCGCAAAGCAAGGGTTGTTGTTTTATACTAAAAACTTTCACTTTTTTAAAAAATTTAGCTAAATTAAAATCATGATTGCCTTCTAAATAAATGATTTCAATTTCATACGCAAGTTCTTCAAGTAAGTCTATATAAGCTTTTGCAAAATCATGCGTGGCCTTTACTTCATAAATTAAAAGATCAAATATATCACCCATTAAAAAAAGCTGTGGAGTTTGAATTTTTTTATTTTTTAAGGCTTGCAAAAACTCCCAAAAACCACGCCTATTTTTATTTTCATGCGCATCGGCAATAAAAATAGCATTTTCTTTTATAATTATTTTTTGCAAAAATTAAAATTCCAAAGCTTTGTATTCTATAGAAATGATTTCAAATTCACTCTCGCCTTTTGGCAAACGCACTTTAAAATCATCCCCTTCTTTTTTACCAAGCATTGCTTTAGCAATAGGCGAACTAATGGAAATATAGCCTTTTTCTAAATTTCCTTCATTTACCCCTACCAAAGTATAAGTGCTTTGTTTTTCACTTTCTAAATCCTCTACAACAACAGTTGAGCCAAATTTCACACTATCATGCTCATAAGAAGATGGATCGATGATTTGTGCTCTTGAGATCAAATCTCCAAGTTCAGCAATCTTTCCTTCTATAAAAGCTTGTTTTTCTCTAGCCGCGTGATATTCTGCATTTTCTTTTAAATCTCCATGGCTTCTTGCTATGTCTATTTCTTCTACTACTTTTGGGCGTTCAACTTTTTTTAAATGCTCTAATTCTTTTTCTAATTTCTCATAGCCGTATTTACTCATAGGTTCTTTTTGCATGATTTATCCTTATTTGATTTCATAAAGTATTTTAGCTAAATTTTTTGCACTTGCAAATTGCAAATATTCTTTTAAAAAATCTACTTTATCAAAAAATGCCTTATAATCGTATTTAAGATAAGCTTGATATAAATTTTCCACATTCACTTGCTCTTGTAAAAATTCAGGATTAAGCTCGCTTTTTCCTGCAAAATCCAAAAAGATATTTGCAAGGCCTATATGTTTGAGTTTTACAAAACATCTTGCGATAAATACATCAATAGCTTTAGCTTTATAAGCAAGCACAAAAGGCGTACCAACCAAAGCTGCTTCAAGTGTAGCTGTGCCGCTACAAATAAAAGCAAAATCAGCATTTTTTAGCACCTTTGGGGTGTTAGTTTGAATTTCAAAATTACTCATTTCTCCGTAAATTTCTAATCTTTTTAAATTAAACTCGGGTACGCAAAGGATTTTTTTACCTTTAAATTTAGTGCTTAACTCTCTAAAAATAGGCATCAAACGCTTTATTTCACTTTTTCTTGAGCCCGGTAAGAAAGCGATGATTTTTTCATCATCTTTTTTTGAAAGTATAGAATTTATATCTTCTTGATTTTTAATTTCTTTTATCTCATCTAAAAGCGGATGTCCCACATAAGTGCTTTTACTAAAAAACTCACTATCAAAAGGTAAAATAGAAGCTAACACATCAAAATGACTTTCTATGATAGGAATGCGTCCTTTTTTCCATGCCCAAACTTGAGGTAAAATATAATAAATTCTTTTTACTTTGGAATTTGCTTTTTTTAAAGCCTTTGCAAAAGGTAAGTTAAAGGCAGGAGAATCTATACATAAAATCGCATCAATTTTTTGAGCAAAACTTAAACTCACTAGCTCTTTTATGGCTCTTTTGGCTTTTAAAATGAGCGGCAAAACCTCTATAAAACCCATAGCACTAAACTCATGTGAGCTATAAAGTGGCTTGGAATTTAGACTAAATTCTTCACATAAATTCTCATCATAAATTCCCACTAAATCAAATTCTTTATACTCATTTTTATAAGCTTTTAAAACTTCTTTTAAATGCAAATTTGCTGAAGGCTCTAAGGCACAAACTAAAAAGGTTTTCATTTAAATTCCTAAATAAAATTATAAGGATTTACATTAAAATGTTTTTCAGATAAACAACAATCTTGTATTGCTGTTTCTTTATATTTTCTTTTATTATCTTTTCCGATAGTTTTTTTTAAATTAACTTTATTTATTCTAGGATATAACATAAAATATTTACTTTCATTTAGAGCTTTAGTAAAGCAATCTATATCTACTTTATGTGCAAAGCTATAGCATTTAAAAAGATATTCAAGCCATAATTTAGAATATAATATTTGACATCTTGCTTTTTCTAAGTCAGTATTACTACTTTTTATTTCACAAAAACTAATTTTTACCTTATTATTTTTAGAATAAACTATTATAAAATCGCAAGATAAATTAGTTTTATGCAACCAATCTTCTTCATTAGAATAATTAAGCAAAGTATGTTGGCTTTTATGATGATTTTCTTGTCTAATTACTATAAAATCTTCATTGTTTTTAGTAAAATTTACACCTAGAATTTTAGTTCTTCCATCATTTCTTTCTTTAATATTTTCACAAAGTAAATTTTGATTTATGTTTTCTTTAAATGTTTTAAGACTATTATCCATTTTAATCTTTCATAAACATACTAGCCATTTTTTCATCTATATTTATAGTTTGTTCGATAACATCATTAAATGTTTCCATATCTATGCCATTTTCACTGCTTATATCTACCTTTTTTAATGTATTTTTTTTGCTTTTTTTGTCATAAAACGCAATATAAGCATTTACATCTTTTTTTGATAATTTATAACTATCATCATATTCTTTAAAATTTTCTTTTATCTTTTCATTTGTAAAATTGTTTAAAATAATACAATTATTTAATTCTCTAACTACATAATCGCTATGAGTAGTAATAAAAATTTTAATACCTGCATTTGCCAAAAGAACAAGAAGCCTTGCTAATAAAATTTGATTTTTAGGATGAAGATTAAGCTCTGGTTCATCTATCATCAAAATATCACCTTTTTGAGCAACATGCAAAATATAAAAATACAACATCAACAAAGATCTAGCAGAACTTGAAGCTACTTCGATATTAAAAAATTTCTTACTGCCTTTTGGCTGATATAAAATACCATAATCTGTAGCTTTATATTTTCCACCTACTACTTTTCCTAGTAAATCTAAAATATTTTTATATTTATCTTTATCTTTTTTAAACATACTTTCTAATTTTGATTTTTGTTTTACGTCTCTTATAAAATTTATATTATCTCTTACAGGTTTTGGATAAAGTTGATTTTTTTCCTCTATTTTTTTGTGAAATTCAAATAAATCAACATCTTCTTCTTTTAATATTTTTTGCATAGCTTCTAATTTTGCTATTTTAATAAAATCTAATTCTTCTTGAAAAATAGAAGCACCAGTTCTTTCAACGCTTAAAATAAAATTTTTCATAAAAATATAATTCAATAAATTATCAAAAAATATTTCTAAATACTCTTCAAATTCAAGTTTGTTTAAATTAGAAAAACCAATACCATCATCATAAACTATATGTTTAGCTTTTGCTCTATTGTTTAAATTTAATTTTTCTAAATACTGCTTTATAGCTTGCTTAACATTTTCTAAAGAAATTTGCATATCTACATCAAATTCTGCATTTGCAAAATCTTCATTTTTACCTGCTAAAACTTTGACAAGTATGCGATGAGAATATAATTTTGTTTTATTTTTTATATGATCTTCTAATTTGTTTTTAATATCTATATAGGTTAATTTTAGCTCTTGTGTATCTTTTATGTCATTACTTAAATTTTCATCATAAAGTTTTCTTTTTCTAACAAAAAAATTCTCTCTGACAATTCTCATAAAATCTAAATAACCATACAAACTATAAGTAGCATAAGTTTTTCCGGTATTGTTTTCACCGCAAATTAGAGTAATATTTCCTACTTCAAATTCTGCCTCATCAAGCATTCCAACATTTTTTAATTTTACTTTCATATTTTTCCTTCAATATATCTACTGTGTAGGATTTATATTTTGGCTATTAAAATTATCTACAAAAATTTAAAGACATTCTAACAAATTTTAACTTAGAGTTTAAACCCGCAAAAGCGGGTTAAATTTAATAAATCGGAGTTGCTTCAACAATAGCAGGAGCAAAGAAAAATAACTCTTTTAACTCTATCGGCACAGAAGGATTTACAGTGCAATCATCTAAGCCAAAACGATTTTCTATAGGCACGCGCGCTTCATAAAAGGTACTCATGCATTTTACCCCGCCATGAGTTAAAGATCTAATTTGCACAGCTGAACTTGTAGTAGGCATGATAGAAAAAACCGTTTGCATTTGCCCATCTTGCAAATCTTGCTTGCAAGATTTCACTCCAAAAGATTTTTCACTTAAGACAGCTAAACATACATCAGCACCTCTAGGGTTTATAAACTGCACATAGCCAAAAGGGCGTTGCACGGCATATCTATCTTTTTGTTTTAACGCATCGCTAAGAATTATCTCTTTTAAAAACCAATTTTGCTCTTCTAGTTTTTCAGAGCTATATCTAAAAGGACTAAGTGAAATTCCCGTTTCTAAAGATCTTATCGCGAACATAGGTGTAAAATCTTCTAAATCATCAAATAAAACTTCAGCTTTTAAAAAACTTAAAATAAAGCAAAATAAAATACAAATTTTTCTCATCATCTTCTCCTAAGGTCTTCTAAAATTTACAGGAAAATGATCCGAAGCTAAAAAAGTCCTAAGTCCTGCTACAGCTAAGATTGCAAGAATTCTAGGCGGACTATATAAAGATGTAGTGCTTGAATTTCCCGTAATTGCATAATCAATTGTATTGCCACCTGTTTGTGTAAAAGAAGGAGGTGCGACTATATTAATGCGAGATCTTAAATCCGGATCAATTAAATTTACAATAGTCCCAGGAGGTCTGTTAAAATCCCCTAAAATCATCCAATTAACCTGTGGCATATTCCTAAAGTGCATATCCACAGCACTTATAATAGCCCCTGCATCATTACCGCCTCTTGATAAAGCGTGTATGCTAAAAAACGCATCATTTCCTATACGAATTCCTATAATAGGCCTTGAAGCAACGGTTGGAGGTGGTAAAACTATCACCTCATCAGCTCGCGTTCTACTCACAATAGCCATATTTACGCGATTTGCCCCAACATCAACTCTTGAGTAGTATATATAAACTGAATTTGGACGACTTGATGAACCCAAATTCCACTCATACTCATGAATAGGAATGCCAACTCCCACGGGTTGAACTTGTCTTGGCGTCATTATAGCAGTACTTGGTAAAACTCCTGCTTCTTGAACAGCCAAAATATCCATAGGATTGGCACCGGTTACAAGCTGTCTTATGCTAATATTCCACTTACTTTCAGTAGAAGCTGATGCACCTTGTAAATTCCAAGTACCGCTATTATAATTTTCCAAAGCAGCAAATAATAAATTAAAACTAAAAATCAAAAATACTATCTTTTTCATCATCACTCTCCCGTATAAGCATAAGGCGATCTTGTTTGAAAAGCAGGCGCACTAATGCTCCATTGTCTATCTAAATTTTTTTCTTTTGATTTCAAACAAGGTGTCAAATAAATACTATAATAGTCAAAATAAAATTCCTCCATTACATTTCCAACTGTCGTTTGTATACATTGTTGTGTTGCAAAATTTTGAATTTGATAAGCACCATTGCTCATAGGATATAATCTCCAAAATTGTGCAAAATTTGTCTGATCGCAAGGATAATGTACTATACCATTACCATAAGCATTTAAGCAAGTTAAAGTTTTTGCATTTTTAATCATCACAGTATTATTTGGAAATTCAATGAGTTGCCACACTCTTGCATCACCAAAAGATTTACTATCAAATAAATTATACCCCCATATCCAATTGCCTGGATTTAAAGCCCAAACCGTTAATGCAGCTCCATTTGGGTTCATAATAGTTACAAAATCGCTTACAAATCCTATATTTTCATACAAAGCATTTGAAGTAAATCCATTGCTTGATGTAAGCCTTGGTAATGGTCCTTTTACAGCATTATCTCCTTTAAAAGTATTGACTTTCATAAGAGGTGGCTCAAGTGGTATAGCTGGGATTTTCTTACCTTCCACTAAAGTTGGTGTTTTTTGTTTAGCCGGTGGAGTTGGATTTTTACCTATTTTCAAAGGATCTCCATCGCTAAATTCTCCAAAAGAACGCCCTAAAGGATTGATTTCTTTAGAAGAACATCCAACAAAAAAAGTTATAAATACGCTCAATATCATCATAAATCTAAGTTTTTGCATATTCTCTCCTTAAAAAATATAAATTTAAATATATTATCATAATTTTAAATAAATTTTGATAGAAAATATCATTTAATAAAATCTTCTTAGATTGATCAAATATTTTAAAAATGAATTGTTATAATTTTATTAATTTTAATCTAAAAAGGAAAAATTATGGATATTGTACAAAGATTTATAAATTACACTAAGATTAATACTACTACAAGTAGAGAAAATGGCGCCAAAGGCATTATGCCATCAAGTCCTAATCAAATGGAGCTTGCAAAATTACTTGAAAAAGAATTACAAGAACTAGGTTTAAAAGACATCAAAAGAAGAGAAAACACCATTACCACAGCTCTTTTACCAGCAAACACTCCAAATGCTCCTAAAATAGCCTTTTTTGCGCATTTAGATACAAGTATGGAACAAACTAATGACACCAAAGCACAAATCACTAAGTATCAAGGTGGAGATATATGCTTAAATAAAAACTTAGATCTTTATTTGAAAGAAAGTGAATTTAAAGAGCTTAAAAACTACATAGGAGATGATATTATCCACACTGATGGCACAAGCTTGCTTGGAGCTGATGATAAAGCAGCTATTGCAGCTATTATGGATATGCTTGAATTTTTTGTTAAAAATCCTGATATTAAGCATGGTGATATTTATGCTTGCTTTTTACCTGATGAAGAACAAGGTTTAAGAGGTGCAAAAGCTTTTGATATAAAAGAAATTAATGCTGATTTTGGATATTGTTTAGATTGTTGCGAGATAGGAGAGTTTATTTATGAAAATTGGAATGCAGGAGATTGTGAAGTAGAATTTATAGGAAAATCTGCTCATCCTATGAGTGCTAAGGGAAAATTAGTTAATTCTTTACTTTTAGCACATAAATTTATCTCTATGCTTCCAAATGGCGAAGCACCTGAATACACAGAAAATAAAGAAGGATATTTTTGGGTTAAAGAACTCAAGGGAAATAGTGCTAAAACTATTTTAAAAATAGATATTAGAGAATTTGATGATGAAAAATACAAACAAAGAATGCAATTTTTACAAGATTTAAACGATAGTTTTAAAAAGCTATATGGAGAAGAAAGAATTAACATTAAGCTTAACGATCGTTATAAAAATGTCTTTAATAGTCTAAAAACAACCAAATCTTTGCCTATTAAACTTGCTTTACAAGCTTATGAAAATTTAAATATCAAAACTAAAATCATTCCTATGCGTGGAGGATACGATGGAGCGGTACTTTCAGAAAAAGGCCTACCTTGTCCAAATATCTTTACTGGAGCACATAATTTTCACTCTATTTATGAGTATTTACCTGTTAAATCTTTAAAAGCAGCGAGCAAAGTTATACAAGAAATCATCATCCTAGCCGCAAAATAATTTTAAACCTTTTAAGGCTTAAAATTATAATAACACAAAAGCAATTACAATCACCGAAACAACACAACCCAAAGCAGTTCTTTTAACAATTTCTAAAGGACTAACCCCAGCTATAGCTGAAACGATGATACAAGCTCCTAAAATAGGCGAAAGGTATCTTCCAAGCACTGCTGACATTGCCACTGCAGTACCAAGTTTAACTTGATCAAAACCAAGATCTTGAGCATGAATAGTTACAGCCTTGTTAAATGCCATAGCAGCAGCATCACCGCTACCTGTAATCATAGCCATTAAAAATGGTATAAAAGTTCCACCAAAACGCACATAATGCTGTTCATTTTTAAGCCATTCTATGATAATATCAATTACACCGCATGCTTTTAAACCCGCAACAAAAACACTAGCAGCTATGATAATCCCTATAATCTCTGCATAAGATTTTCCCATACCATTGAAAAACTCTTTAAAAATATTATCAGGCTTACTCATAGTTACTACCAAAGCTATAATCGCCCCTAAAAGCATGGCTTCAGCAACTCCAACTTGTTTTGTCCATGTTAAAAACTCATAATCATTTAAAGGACTTGCGCCTATGATTAGTACAATCAAAGGCACTAAAGGCATAAGCGCATAAAATACATTTACTTTTTCAATATTATCTTCAGTCTTGTTTTGATTAGCCACTTCAAAAACTTGCCCTTTTTGATAATCTTTAAAAATCACTGCCATAATCATCAAAGAAATCATCACTATCACTCCTGCTGTTAATGCATTTGGAGTTTGAGTTAAAACAATTTCTTGTATATTTTTCCCTGAAATTTCAGAAATCAAAGCCGTATGAGAAACACCTGGACTTAAAATTCCTCCTATAGTTCCACAAAGCACTGTTGCTGCTGCCATGGCAGGTTTTATACCCGAAGCCATTAAAAGTGGTATTAAAGTCGCACCAACTGCAGCTGAACATCCTGCCGCTGAAGGTATAGCTATAGCGATGAAAAAAGTTACCATAAAAGCAAGTGGGATTAAGAAAAATCCTACATTTTTCAAAGGTGTTGTAAGTAATTTAACCAAATGTTTATCACATTTAGTCACTTTCATCACAAAAGCAAAGCCCATACTTGCACAAATTGCCTTAATCAAAGCAGGTTGCACCATAGCATGTGTAAAAGCACTCAAAGCTTCAATGGGCTTAAGCGAAATCAAACATAAAATAAAACCAACACTAATTAAAGCTGTTTTTGTTTCTACTTTTTTAATAAGCAAATAAACCACAGCCACAATACCAAAAATCGCAGCTAAAAGATAAAAAGTTTGCATTTTTCTCCTTTAGATTTTAGTTATTTGATTGATTTTTAAATATTCTACATTAAAAGGATGACTTAGCTTTAACACATCATGATAACCTATGATTTTTAAGCTATCATCTTGCACTTTTAATGCAGAACCCTCCGGTATAGCATAAACAATGTCTTTTGGATTAGTTAATAAAAACTCTTCCAAACGCTCCTCTCTACTTTCTCCGTTGTGTCCAGGAATTTTCCCGCCAATAAAATGTGGGTTGATTTGATAAGGAAAAACCCCTAAACTATCAAAACTTTTTGGCATAACAATAGGCATATCATTAGTTGTTTTTATGCTAAGACCTGCTATATTTGAGCCTGCGCTCCAACCTATATAACAAGCCCCTTTTTCAATACGCTCTTTTAACACTTCAAGCAAATCATTTTCATATAATTTATGCAAAAGCATAAAACTATTGCCACCACCTACTAAAAAAACTTTTGCATTTAAAATCGTTTCTTTTAAATTTTCAAAATGGTGTAATGATTTGATATTATCTTTTTTCAAGCCTTCTTTTACCTTAGCTTCATAAGCATCATAAGTCCTTCTAACACCCGCATAAGGTATAAAAAGAATTTCTTCATCTTTCATGGAATTTTCTTTTAAAAAATCATCTATAAATTCTCTAGTATGACTTAAATAAGCGCTATCTTTATAGCCAGAAGCACTAAAAAGTAAAAGTTTTGACATCATTCTTTCCTTTAAAAAATTAATCAAAACTATAATTTTAATATTTAAAAAATGAAAAAACAATTTAGTAATAAAAAAATATTGTATTACTTGTGTTAGAATTTAAAAAAAGGAAAAAACATGAAAGAAATTTTAATAACAAACGATGATGGCTATGAAAGTGAGGGTTTAAAAAAGCTTATAAAAATGCTAAGAAAGCATTTTAAAGCTAAAATTACCATAGTAGCTCCTGCTAGTGAAAAATCAGCATGCTCACACTCTATAACACTAACTAAGCCTTTAAGATTTCATAAGGTTGGAAAAAGATTTTACAAGCTTGATGATGGCACGCCTGCAGATTGTATTTATCTAGCTTTACATGCTTTATATAAAAAGCGTTTGCCTGATCTTGTCATAAGTGGAATTAACAAAGGTGCTAATGTAGGCGAGGATATAACCTACTCAGGAACTTGCGCAGGTGCTATGGAAGCAGTACTTCATGGAATTCCTGCCATAGCTTTATCGCAATTTTACAAAGATAATCAAAAAGAGCTTGATTATAAACTTGCTTTAAAACTTACTAAAAAAATAGTCAAAAATATCTTTGAAAAAGGCTTTCCTTTAGATAAAAAAGAATTTTTAAATATCAACTTTCCTTCTAGTAAAACAGCCTTTCAAGGCTTAAAAATTTGCAAAGCAGGTAAAAGAATTTATAGCTATAAAGCACATTCTAATACAAACCCAAGAGGTGTAGAATACTATTGGCTAGCTGCTGCTAATCTTGATCATGAAAATGAAAAAGATTCAGACATAGCACTTTTAAAACAAGGCTATGCCACAATAACCCCTATAATGCTTGATCTAACAGCTTATAAACAAATGAAAAATCTCAAAAAATGGATGAAAAATGGATAGATACACGCGTATAAAATGGCTTATTAATGAAGAAAATTTTATCAAAATTCAAAACACTAAAGTTTTAGTTTGTGGGCTTGGTGGAGTTGGTGGAATTTGTGTTGATGCGCTTTTTAGAAGTGGCTTTAGTAATCTAACTTTAATTGATGCGGATAAATTTGAAACTACTAATCAAAACCGCCAGCTTCATAGTGAAAATATAGGCGAAGAAAAAGCTAAGGTTTTTGAGCGTATTTACAATGCTAAAGGTATAGTCAGTAAAATCGATGATGAGTTTTTGAAAAGTTTTAATTTGAGTGAATTTGATCTTATCATCGATGCGATCGATGATATACCTGCTAAGGTTGCTTTGGCTAATTTACTTGATTTGAAAAAGCAAATTTTTATCTCATCAACCGGTGGAGCTAGAAAGCTTGATCCAACGCGTATTAAAACGACAAGCATATTTAAAACACATGGCGATGCTTTAGCTAAAAAATTCCGCTATGAGCTTAGAAAATCAGGCTTTAAAGGGGATTTTGATGTGGTATTTTCAGATGAAGAAGCCCATTGTAAAGATCTTGGCTCATTTATGGGTGTAACAGCTTCTTTTGGACTTGCTCTAGCTTCTTTGGCTTTAAGGAAAGTGCTTGATAAGAAAGCTTGATATAAAAGACTTAGCTCCTTGTATCAAGCTTTTTAAGCAAAGCGTATCCATTCTTTGTAAAAATGATTATACAAAAGAACAAATTCGTGCTTGGATTAATATAAACCAAAAAGCTTGGGAAGAAAAATTTCAAAATCAACTAGGTTTTATTTATGAAGAAAAAGGCCAAATTGTATCTTTTATAAGTATAAATTTAGAAGAAAAAACACTCGATCTTTGCTTTACTCATGCAAACTATGCTCATCAAGGTTATGGTAAAGCTTTATTAGAATTTGCTCTTAAAAACTACCCTTATAGTGAAATTTATACTTTTGCTAGCCTTAGTGCTAAAAATTTCTTTTTAAAAGCAGGATTTAAAATCATCAAAGAAAACATTGCTATAAGAGATCAACAAGAATTAAAAAATTTTTTCATGAAAAAGAAAATAAAACGATTTTAAAAAAACAAACAAAATGCATTTTATCTGCTTCTACTTTAAAATTTTTAATGTCTTAATTACACTCAATAAAGGTATTATAAAAGATAATAATAAATTTTTCACTACAAAGATAAAAATTATAAATATCATCAAGCTAAGTAAAAACACAAACTGGAATTTAAAACAATATAGACAAATTGTAGGTTTTATAAAAAGTAACAAAATTTACGCTTTTGTCTTAAATATATAAATGTAAATGATTAAAAAAGCTTTACCTAAGAGAAGAAGTAGTAAAACTATATCTAGATCAATTATAAACAAGGATTTTATATGTTAGCTTTAAGCACTCATCTTTTTTTGGCTATTTCTTTGATATTACTTTCATTTGATAAAGTCAAAATTTCGTATATTTTTTTACTCTTTTCAGTCTTGTTGGGATATGTATTTAAAATTATAGATATAACTTTTATAGTGATTAATGTATTAGTTTTTATAACGGCTATATTGTATCAGTATAAAAAAATTTTCATATTAGAAATAGCTTTATTTATCTATGCTTTAGCTTTATTTCTTCATTTTATCCCTGGTGTAAATAACATCAAAGTTTTAGATCAAGTTTATGCAAGCACAAATAGCGCACCTTTTAATCTTTACTTTAGTATTGACAAGCCACTAGGGGTTTTTATACTTTTTATACTTTTTCCTATTTTATTTAAAAACACAAACTACACCAAAGCTTCAGCGATAAAATGGAGCTTATTGCTTTTATCTCCTATTCTTTTGCTGTGCGTGCCTTGGTATTTGGGTGTTATCAAACTAGAAATAAGCATACCATCATGGATTTTATATTTTTTATTTTCAAATCTTTTGTTAGTTGCTTTAGTAGAAGAAGCTTTTTTTAGAGGTTATCTCCAACAAAGACTTACACAATTTATTCACCCCAATCTTGCTTTATTAATCGCAAGCATAGCTTTTGGATTAGTGCATTATAAAAGCGGTGTTTTGATGATTGTATTTGCTAGTGTTGCAGGCGTGATTTATGGCTTAGCTTATAAACACTCAAAAAGCTTATGGATGAGCGTATTGTTTCACTATGGATTAAATTTAATCCATTTGATATTTTTTACCTATCCATTTTACTTAAAACATTAGCGATTATAGTTTTCTAACTAGAAAAAATAAAGGATGATAAGTCAAGGTATTTTGAAATTCTTTTTCATAGTTTTTTAAAAATGCCTTGCTTATAAAAAATTTATCACTCAAAGCATTTACTCCGCTTAATTTCAAATGCCTAAAAAGTTCCAAAGTATGATCAAATTTTAACTCTTTTAACTCTTCTTTTGTTTTTATGATCTTAAAATTTTTAGAAAGCTTTTGCCTAATTTGCTCTAAAGTTAAATACTCAAGTGATAAATTAGTGCTTTGTTTTATTTGAGTGAAATTTTTTTCTCCAAAAGTAGAAAAAAGCAAAATCCCATTTTTATTTAACATATTTGCAAAATTTTCTAAAAGCTCATCTATCTTTAGCCACTGCATACAAGCATTTGAAGCTATAAGATCAAATTTTTTCGTATAAAAATGATGATTTTTAAGTTCATTCATATCAAAAACACCAAATTCATCAAACTTACAAGGATTTTCAAAAGGATAAATATCATTTAAAAAATAATGCTTAAATTTAATACACTCTTGCAAAGCCTTACTAAAAACCCCTACTCCACAGCCAAACTCAAATACCGCTTTAAAATCGCTCAAATCATTCTCACTAAGCATTTTACAAAGCTCTTTAACCATGTCTTTTTGCACTGGTGTATTTGCGCTATAAGTATCTTTTGCTCTTATGAAAGTTTGCAAAGCTCTTCCCAAGTGTGGTATTTAAAAAATGCAAAATGTGGCTCATCGATAAACATTGCCTTTTCTTTAAAAAAATTTAAAACATGTTTTGGTGGAAAGATCTTATCATCTTTGCTAATTATGGCTTTATCCCAAGTGAAATTTTCATTTAAGTTTTTAGTGCAAAACTCATATAAACTTAAAAGTTCTGCTTTTAAATGCTCGTTTTTTTCAAAGTAAAATTCATCACTTAAACTCATTCTTTTTTCAAGCAAATTTGCTTTAAAATCCTCTAAAGCAAATCTTTTTATCGTAAGTTTAAAAATGGCTTTTTTAATCCCAAATTCATCATTTATAGGTAAATTTGTGCCATTTATGGCTATTTTTTTATCAAATTTTATATCTTTTAAAATTTTACTCGCCACACAAACTCCCATAGAAAAGCCAACAAGAGTGATTTTTTCAAATTTATTAAAATCAATTTCCCAATCAAAACTCGTATAATCATACGCCATTAAAACATTTACGTCACTTTTTAAATGCGTAAAATGGCTAAAATGCGAGCAAAATCCTGAAAAAAATAAAATCAACTCAGATGAATTTGCATTTTCATGTAAAAAATGAGTTTTCAAAATACCTCCAAAACCTTTTTTAAGTCTTTTTTCACTAAACCAGTATGCAAAGAAAAGCGAATTCTAGCTGTATTTTTAGCTACGGTTGGCTCTTTAATAGCAGGTGCAAAAATACCATTTTCTAAAAGCTTTTGTGAAATTTGACTAGCTAGTGCATTTTGCCCTAAAATAAAAGATATCACATAAGCCTCGCCTAGAACTGCACCTTTACTTGCTAAAGCATTTTTAAACCAAGTGCTTAACTCTAAAAGTTCTTTTCTTTGAGCGCTAAATTCATGCAAATGCTTAAAAACATGCAAAGTCCAAGCTACATTGATAGGCGCAATAGCAGTTGAGTATATAAAGGCCCTTGCTTTGTTAATAAAAAAATCTTTTTCATTACTTATCATACAAGCTCCCATGGAAGCTATGGCCTTACCAAAGGTAAAAACTAAAAAATCCACTTCCTTTTCTAAGCCCAAAAATTTCACATAACCCAAACCATCATCATTAAAACACCCTATGCTATGAGCTTCATCGATGTAAATTTTGATATTTTTAAACTCTTTTTTTAAATTTATGAATTCTTTTATAGGCGCAAAATCTCCATCCATACTAAATAGCGCTTCACTTATGATGATGATATTTTCAAATTCTTTATAATGCTTTTGCACTAAGCTTTGTAAATGCTTTATATCATTGTGCTTAAATCTTATAAATTTAGCCCCGCCAAGCCTTAAACCATCAATAATACTTGCATGTACTTGCTTATCTGCCAAAAATAAAGTATTTTTAATGCTTGCTAAAGCTTGCAAACAGCTAACATTTAAGGCATAGCCATTATTAAAATGCAAGATTTTTCTGCCTAGCTTAGCTTCTAAAAAGCTTTCAAATTCATCAAAAATCGCATAATTTCCACTCAAGCTTCTTGAACTTGAACTAGAAAATTCAAATTCTTTTAAATGCGTTAAAAAATCTTGCTTCAATGCTTTTTCATTGCTTAAATTTAGATAATCATTACTCGCTAAATTCAGCAATTTTTGCTCATTATAAATAACATATTTTCCCTCATGTTTTAATGAGCGTAGAATTCTAAAATTATCTTGTTGTTTTAACTCATCTAAAATTTGTGCAATTTGCATTATTGTTTAAGCCTTGCGTAAGCTTGACAACCTAAATCATTTTTTAAATCACAAGCCTTGCCAAAATATTCTAAAGCCTTAGAAGTGTCTTTTCTAACGCCTTTTCCAAGTGCATACATAACTCCAAGATTAGAACAACCAACCCCATCATTTAAATTACAAGCTTTTACATAAAGTTCAACTGCTTTAAAATTATCTTTTTTTACACCATACCCATTTGCATACATAAAACCAAGATTAGAACAACCAGAGCCTTCATTTAAATTACATGATTTTTGATACAATTCTACCGCTTTAAAATTATCTTTTCTTATACCATAACCTTTTTCATACATTACACCAAGATTAAAACAACCCAAGCCTTTTTCTAAACCACATGCTTTTTGATACAATTCCACTGCTTTGAAATTATCTTTTCTTACACCTTTTCCATCCATATACATAACACCTAGATTAAAACAACCATCTCTACTATTTAAACCACATGCTTTTTGATATAATTCTACTGCTTTGAAATTATCCTTTTTTATACCTTGTCCATTTGCATACATGAAACCAAGATTAGAACAGCCATTTCCACTATTTAAATCACAGGCTTTTTTATAATACTTCATAGCATTTATATAATCACCACTCTCATAGGCTTTAATTCCTTTTTCAACCAAATCCTCTTGTGTGTATGCAAAATTTAAAAATAAAATCGCTAAGATAATCAAAACTTTTTTCATACTTTATCTCCAAATTTAAGATAAAAAACTAATTATATAAATATTTTCTAAATAATCCTTTTTCATTTTAAAGCATAAATTTGAGTAAAAATTGTAGTATCATTAGTAATAAAAATCAAAGAAGTAAAAATGAATTTAAAAGAACTAGACTTAAAACACATTTGGCACCCTTGCACGCAAATGAGCGATCATGAGTTTTTGCCTTTAATACCTATAAAAAAGGCTAAGGGAGTGTATTTGTATGATTTTGATGAAAAATCCTACATAGACTGCATTAGCTCTTGGTGGGTAAATATCTTTGGCCATTGTAATGAATATATCAATGAAAAAACCAAAGATCAACTTCAAAATTTAGAGCATGTCTTGCTTGCAGGCTTTTCACATGAGCCTATCATAAAGCTTTCTCAAAGACTTTGCAAGCTTTTACCTTTTGATAAATGCTTTTTTGCAGACAATGGTAGTTCAGCCATAGAAGTGGCTTTAAAAATGAGCTTTCAATACCACTTAAACAATGACTCTAAAAAGGATAAATTTTTATCGCTTAGCAATTCTTACCATGGAGAAACCCTAGGTGCATTAAGCATTGGCGATGTAGCACTTTATAAAAAAACCTATGAGCCTTTACTTTTAAAAAGTATCACAACGCCTGTGCCAACAAGCAGAGACTATACAAAAGAACTCGAAATTCTAGAAAGCATTTTAAAAAATCATCATCATGAAATTTGTGCTTTTATACTTGAGCCTTTACTTCAATGTGCGGGCAATATGCATATGTACGAGCTTGGGTATTTAGATGAGGCAGTTAAACTTGCTAAAGATTATGGCGTGCAAGTGATATTTGATGAGATAGCCACAGGTTTTGGACGCACAGGGGAGATGTTTGCGCTTGATTATTGCTCACAAAGTATTGATTATATATGTCTTTCTAAAGCTATCACGGGTGGGTATTTACCACTTTCAGTGGTGCTTACTAAAGATGAAATTTATGAGAAATTTTATGATAGCTATGAGAGCCAAAAGGCCTTTTTACACTCTCACTCTTACACGGGTAATGCCCTAGCTTGTGCAGCGGCTAATGCGACTTTGGATATTTTTGAAAAAGAAAATATCATCGCAAAAAATAAAATCAAAAGTGCTTTTATAAAAACTCAATGGGAGAGTTTAAAAGAATTTGACTTTTTAGGAAATTTTAGAAATTTAGGCATGGTAAGTGCATTTGATATACAAAAAAGCAAATATCAAAGAGCAGGACTTGAAGTCTTTCAAAGAGCCTTAGAAAAAGGCTTGCTTTTAAGACCACTTGGAAATACAATTTATTTCATGCCACCATATGTTATAAATGAAGATGAAATTGCTTATATAGTGCAGTCTTTAAGAGAGATTTTCAAGGATTTTTGAAAGTTTTTCACACACTTTATCATCAAATTCTATGATAGGAATTTTAGCGTAATTGCTTATAAAATCCTTGCTAAAAGTATCTTGGGTTTTTAAGATTAAAGCAAGGATTTTAATATCTCTTTGTTTTAGTGCTTCTATGCTTAAAAGCGTGTGATTGATACTTCCTAGATAGTCTTTTGCGACTAAAATCGTAGGGTGCTTAAACGCACTCATATAATCAATCATTGTTTTTTCATCATCAAGGGGCGAAAAAAGCCCACCAGCTAGCTCGATGATGAGTTTATCACTTTGTGGAATTTGTATATCAAAAGCTTTATAATTTAAATTCTCTAAAATCCTACCTTTGTGTGGTGAAGCAGGAGTTTGTAAAAACACGCCTTCTTTGAAAATCTTAGTTTTTGGGCTAAACTCAGCTACTACCTCGCTATCTTTTGGCGTGCCTGCTTGGATAAGCTTAAAATAATCAAAACCCAATTCTTTACAAATTCTAGCACTTAGATAAGTTTTACCAACATCTGTGTCTATACCGCTAATGTATATTTTCATTTTAAACCTATGAAAGTATTTTTAAACCCACGGTGCAAGCAATGATAAGAGCAATCAAAAAAAGCTTTAAAAAGCTTTTGCTTTCTTTATAAAAAAGCACCCCTATGATAACCCCGCCTGCAGTTCCAGCTCCTGTCCATATAGAATAAGCCACACTCATAGCAATACTTTGCATACTAAGGCTTAAAAATCCAAATGAAAAAGCAAAACACACTATCAAAGCTAAAAGATAAAGCTTATTTTTAGTGCTTACAAGTTGTTTCATAATAATCACGCCAAAAATTTCAAAAGCAGTCGCCAAAAACAAAAAGAACCATTCCATTACTTAGCTTCCTTGCTAATGATTTTAAGGCCTATGATACTTAAAAGCAAAATGGCTATTAAAGTAAGCTTGGTAATAGAGCTTGGCTCATTGAAAATAAACATCTCATTAAGCACCACTCCAACCGTGCCAATACCTACAAAAACACTATAAGCAATACTTACTTCAAGTCTTTCACAAGCTTTCAAAAAACATGTAAAAGATATACAAACTCCAATGGCTGTTAAAGCATAATGCCAAATTTCAGTAGAGTATTTTAAACCACTTACCCAAAAACACTCAACCAAACCACCTAAAATTACCATAAACCAACCAAAATTAGAGCTTATTTTTGTTCTTTCAATCATAATCTACCTTTTTTTAAAAGTGCAAATTATAACCAAAATTACAAAATAATAAGCTCCTTGGTATTAAATTTTCTTACTTTCTACCTCTTTTAATATATCTTGAGAAATATCCCCTACTTCTTTAGTAGTTTCATTAGTAAAATTAGCTATTTTTACATTTTCTTTTGTGACATCTTCTAGTTGAATTATCGCATCATTGATTTGTGAAATACTTTGAGTTTGTTCATGCATTGATATAGAAACATCATTAACACTTTGAACTAAAATATTTACATTAGCTTCTATCTCACCTAAACTTCTTTCTGTCTTTTCAGCCAAATGACGCACCTCATCAGCAACCACAGCAAAACCTCTGCCATGTTCGCCCGCACGAGCAGCTTCTATGGCAGCATTTAATGCTAATAAATTTGTTTGTTCTGCTATGTCCTTGATCACATTTACTACTTCTTTAATATTTTCAGCTTGAGAAACAACCTCTGTAGTTTTACCTCCAACATTTTGCATAGAAATGTTTATTTGCTCTACTGCTTTTATGGATTTTTCCAAAGAATTTGATTGAGAATAAGTTCCATCAACAAGTTTTTGCATAAATTCTTCTAGTTTTTCACATTGTATAGTTAGTTTATGTGCAAATTTAGAAGAAGAAATCAACATCTTTTTGATTTCTAAACCTAAAACATTTGTTGTTATTTCTACACTTCCTTTTGCATTTTCAACCTGTGTTGAAAAATCTAAAGCCTTATAACTTTCAAGCACTCTATCAAGCTCGTTGATGTTTGATCCTATTTTCTCTTCTAAAATATCAAGCAATTCATTTAATACATTTTTTAACTCTATTAGTTGAGGGTTTATAGGATCATTATCAATTCTAACAGATAAATCTCCAAGTTCTATCTCTTTCAACTTTTGAACACTTTCAAACACAGCCTTCTTGTCTTGCTTTAAATTCTTTTGGATATTTTTTATACCATTATTGATTTCTTTACCAATAATAGCAAATTCATCATTTCCTTTGATATTTAAATCTATATCTTTCATATCGCCTTTGTAGTTTAAACTTTCAAAAAAATCTTCTAAAGCTTCTTTAATAAATATAATTTTCTTAAGAAAATGCTCTATCATACCACCCAAAATAACGATAATAACAAGGACAAAAATCACACCAAATATAACTTGGGTAATTAAAAGTCCGTTTAAAACCTCATCATAATCACTCAAAGCATTAGAAGAACACAAAGTTAAAGAATTTTCTCCCATAATACACACAGCTAAGCGTTCTTGACCTTTAAGTTTATACAAAATCAAATCAGTAGTTTCATTTGGAGTTACACTTGCAACATTAACAAAATTTTTTAACACTTCTTTAACTTCATTGTCTTCATAAAAATCTATATTAGCAGAAGAATGAGCTATCATTTCCTTTCTTTCATTGATTAAAAACACATTATTACTTGCAGTAGTTTTTAATCTTCCAAAAGCATTGCGTATATCATCTAGAAAAAATTCACCTGCTAAAACTCCATAAAATTTCCCATCAATAACAATCGGAATTGACACTGACAAAGCTATTTTTTTAGTTACGACATCTAAAAAAGGTTCTGAAATGCTTACCTTATTTTTATTTTTTGCATTTTAATACCACACGCGTTCTCTAGCATCAAAACCATCTTTTTCTTGATTTAAAATAAAATGTTTTCCTTTAGAATTAATATCTACATCAATTAAGCTACCATCTTTTTCATACCCAACATAAATAGCATTAAAAGAATAAAAACCAAACATCTTTTCTAAAAAAGAACCAATATATTCCTCACTTACATTTTTATGTTCAATAATATTTGCAGCGATTTTTTTAATATTCTCTATCTTGGTATTGAAGTATAAATCTGAAAAATTTTTTCCATTTTTAACACTTTCTTGCTTTCCACTTACAATACTTTGAAGAATATCCGTTTTAGACGAATAATAATTTAGTCCAACAAAAATACCAAATCCAACAACCAAAATCAAAGCTGTGAAAAATGATATTTTCTTAGCTACAATAGTTTTAAACATTAAAATACCTCCTAATTTTGCAATAAATATAAAAACATTTTAATTAATTTCTAAAAAATTTTTCAAAAATAACACCTATAAAAATAAAAAGTAGAATTTTTGTCCTAAAAATACTCATTTATTAATTAAATTTTAGTTATATTTAATTTTTATTAAATATAATAAATAATTTTAAAAAAGGAGTAAATAATGAAATTTTTAACCTGTAGTAAAAGAATTTTATTGACATTAACTAGTTTAATATTTTTACTAAGCAATAATGTCTTTGCAAAAAATTTTGAACCTATCATCGTTATACATGGTGGAACAAGTGGCTTAGGACTTACCAAAGAAGAATTTGCCAAAAGAGAAAAGGTAATGAAAGAATCTTTAAAAGCAGGTCAAAGCATACTTGAAAAAGGAGGAAGCTCGGTTGATGCTGTTATAGCCGCTATTAAAGTAATGGAAGATAGTCCTGAATTTAATGCTGGGAAAGGTGCTGTTTTTACCTCTGATGGATTTAATGAGCTTGATGCATCTATAATGGATGGAAAAAATTTAAAAGCAGGTGCAGTTGCTATGGCTAGGACGATTAAAAATCCTATAGAAGCAGCAAGACTTGTTATGGAAAAAACACCCCATACTTTAATAGCGGGCGAGGGTGCTGATAAATTAGCCAAAAAACATGGCTTAGAAATAGTAGGACAAAAATACTTCTTTACAGAGCACAGATACAAACAACTTCAAGAAGCTAAAAAAAGCAAGGAAGTTTTATTAGATAGTGATAAGGCAAAAGCTCATCTTGGTGTAAGCACCGAGCCATATTTAGGCACAGTAGGTGCAATAGCTTTAGATAAAAACGGCAACCTAGCAGCAGGTACAAGCACAGGTGGCACTACAAATAAAATGACAGGACGCATTGGGGATTCTCCTATCATAGGAGCAGGAAATTATGCAAATAATGACTCAGTAGCAATTTCTTGCACAGGAACAGGTGATATTTACATAAGAGTAGCTGCAGCCCATGAAGTTGCGTCTTTGTATAAATACAAAAAACTTTCAGTGCAAAAAGCAGCCCAAGAAACTATCAAACAAGTTGCAAAACTTGGTGGTACAGGCGGAATTATTTCAATAGATAAAAATGGAAAAGTTGGTTATGCTTGGACTAAAGATAAACTTGGAATGTATCATGGACAAGCAAAAATCGGCGAAGAGCCAAAAGTATTTTGGCCGCTTGGAAATTAACGCAGTTTAACTTTTTTAATGCCTCGAAGTTTAAAAATCTTTGAGGCTCCACTTTCAAAAAACTTTTCATCTACTATTTTATCTGCATTTTGCATAGCCCAATTTAGATCAAATTTTTTTCCATGAATGTTTGCAGAAGTAGAATAAAGCCAATCAAACTTTTTTAAAAATTCCTCATGAGTGCAATCTTTCACAACGCGTATTGCTTTAGAATTAGGATATAAAAAAGTAGTTTTTTTGGATTTTCTAATAGTATTTTTAAAATAATTTGGCACTCTTGTAAGTTTTTTAAGCTCACTAAATTTAGCCGTAGTAATTAAACAATCTTGCTTTAAGGGCCTTTTTTTTAAAGTATTAAGGGCTTTTAAGTCCTTACTTAAAAACCCTGCTGTTGTATCAGTTTGAGCAAGATAAATCATGTTTTTAAGTATTCTTGCAAGCTCTTTACTTCAAGACATGATTTATTTTGTATAGCTTTGATAGCTTTAATCCCCGCATAAGCTGCTCTTAGATTTGTAAAATATGGGATTTTAAAGCGTAAAATATTTGCTCTAATTTTTTTAGTGTCGCCTTTAAAACTATGCTCATCGCTAGTATTTATAGCAAGTTGAATTTGAGAATTTTTTAATTTATCCTCTACATTCGGGCGTCCTTCAGAAATTTTATGCACAAACTCACACTCCAAGCCCGCTTCTTGTAAAACTTTATAAGTTCCACTCGTAGCAATGATTTTAAATCCTAGCTTAATATACTCATTAGCTAAATCTACTGCATATTTTTTATCTTGCTCTCTTAGTGATAAAAATACATTACCACTTTCTGGTAAGAAATTTGAAGAAGCAAGTTGGCTTTTTGCATAAGAGTTATCAAAGTCTTTACTTACCCCCATAACTTCACCGGTTGAGCGCATTTCAGGTCCAAGCTCAAGATCGCTTCCGCTAAGTTTAGCAAAAGGAAATACCACTGATTTTACACTAATATGTTTTGGCTTTTTAGCTCTTAAAATTCCGTTTTTTTCCTCTACCACTTTAAAGGTGTCATAAAATTTCAAGCTTTCTCTTAAATTTCCTTGCCACATCACGCGTGTTGCAACCTTAGCTAAAGGAATTCCTGTAGCCTTACTCACAAAAGGCACGGTTCTACTAGCTCTTGGATTTACTTCTATCATATAAAGTTTATTATCATAAATAGCAAATTGTATATTTAAAAGTCCTACTACACCTAAATTTAAAGCAATATCTTTTGTTTTTTGCTCAATCATTTCAAGCATAGCTTCATCAATATTTACAGCAGGTAAAGAGCAAGCGCTATCGCCTGAGTGAATTCCTGCTTCTTCAATATGCTCCATAATACCTGCTACATAAACTTCTTTTCCATCACTTATCGCATCTACATCAAGCTCAGTTGCATTATCTAAAAACTGATCGATTAATACCGGAGATTTATCACTCACATCTACTGCTTCTTGCATATAAAGTCTAAGCTCACTCTCATCATGCACTACACGCATTGCACGACCACCCAAAACATAACTTGGTCTAACAAGCACAGGATAACCTATCTCATTTGCTTTTATAATGGCTTCTTCTACACTTATGGCTGTGCCATTTTTAGGTTGATTTATACCTAGATCTTCAATAAATTTAGCAAATTTCTTTCTATCTTCAGCTAAATCTATTACCCTTGCACTTGTTCCTATAATCTTTGCCCCAAAAGCACTAAGGCGTTTTGCAAATTTAAGCGGAGTTTGACCACCAAAATGCACTATCACTCCATCGGGTTTTTCTCTATCAATAACTGCTCTTAAATGCTCAAAATCAATTGGCTCAAAATACAAAATATCGCTTGTATCATAATCTGTTGAAACCGTTTCTGGGTTACAATTATACATTATAGTTTTTACACCCATATCTTTTAGAGCAAAAGAAGCATGCACGCAAGCATAATCAAACTCAATGCCTTGTCCTATGCGGTTTGGTCCACCACCTATAATCATCACTTTTTTATCTTTTTTATCTTTACTTTCTTTTACTTGCGTAGCTTCATTTGTATTAATACTTGAGTATAAATACGGGGTCAGTGCTTCAAATTCTCCTGCACAAGTATCTACTTCACTATATTGAGCGATGATTTTGTGTTTAATTCTTGCATAATAAATATCATTTTGGCTTAACTCAAGATTATCTTTTTGATTAATTAAGCTAGCAATTTTTTTATCTGCAAAACCTAAGGTTTTAGCTTTTCTTAATAGTTGCTTATTACTTAAAATATCCATATCTATTTGATTTTCAAATTCCACTATTTCTTTGATTTGGTTTAAAAACCAAGGATCTATTTTGCAAAGCTCAAAAAGCTCTTGTGTGCTAAAACCTTCTCTAAAAGCTTGTGCTATATAAAGCAAGCGTTTTTCATTAGCTTGGCGAATTTTTGCTAAAAGCTCATTTTTATCACATTCTATAGTATCAAACCCACTTAAATTTCTCTCAAGTGAGCAAAGTGCTTTTTGAATGCTTTCTTTAAAAGTTCTCCCTATAGCCATAACCTCACCCACGCTTTTCATAGCAGTGCCAAGCTCTGTGCTTGCATTTGGGAATTTTTCAAAAGTAAAACGAGGAATTTTAGTTACGATATAATCAATTACCGGTTCAAATGAAGCAGGAGTTCCTGTGATATCATTTTTAATCTCATCTAAACTAAATCCAACTGCTAAAAGCGTAGCTACCTTAGCTATAGGATAGCCCGTAGCTTTACTAGCTAGGGCTGAAGATCTTGAAACCCTAGGATTCATTTCAATAACTATCATTCTACCATTAGTTGGATTGATAGCAAATTGCACATTTGATCCACCTGTATCTACTCCAATTTCTCTTAAAATAGCAAAAGAAGCATTACGCATCGCTTGGTATTCTTTATCAGTCAAAGTTAAAGCAGGAGCTATAGTAATAGAATCGCCTGTATGAACTCCCATAGGATCGACATTTTCAATAGAGCAAACGATAATACAATTGTCATTTTTATCTCTAATGACCTCCATTTCGTATTCTTTCCAACCAAGTAAGCTTTCTTCGATTAAAATTTCATGGATAGGGCTTAGCGCTAAAGCAGTATTTGCAAGTTCTGCAAACTCATCCATATTATACACCACGCCACTTCCTGCACCACCTAAGGTAAAAGAAGCTCTAATCATCAAAGGAAAACCAATCTCATCAACAGCTTTTAAAGCTTCTTCATAATTATACGCATACATAGATTTTGGCAAATCCATGCCGATTTTTTTCATACATTCTTTAAAAACTTGTCTGTCTTCGCCTTTTTTAATCGCTTCAGGATTTGCACCTAAAAATTTTACATCTGCAAGCTCGCCACTTTCATAAACTTCCATAGCAACATTCAAAGCAACTTGGCCACCCATAGTAGGTAAAATCGCATCGATTTTTTCTTTTTTGATAATACTTAGAATACTTTCTTTGGTAATTGGTTCTATATAAGTTGCATCAGCAAATTCAGGATCTGTCATAATCGTAGCCGGATTAGAATTGATCAAAACTACTCTATAACCTAGCTCTTTTAAAGTTTTTGCCGCTTGAGTTCCTGAGTAATCAAACTCACAAGCTTGACCTATAATGATAGGCCCACTGCCTATTAATAATATATTTTTTATATCTGTTCTTTTTGGCATGTATTTTCCTAAGCTGAATTTTTAGCCAAATTATAACAAATATAAGTTTTTTAGAAGTTGAATTTAACAAAGAATTTAGCTCTTAAAGAGCTAAATTTTATTGACGCTTACCAAAAGTTATAGCATAAGCTTCATTTCTTACATCAAATAAAGGATCTTGTGGTGGATTAACCCCTTGAGGTACATCCGAAGGAAAATATACATCAAAATTACAATCTTCATCGCTCAAGGCATTAACCTTAAAAGTCCCAACTAGACTTTCTTTGTGCTTACCACTCCATAAAGCCGTTGTTTCATTGGTAATATCATTTTTATTTGCATATACTAAATACATTTTATACTCAACCGGCTTATTAGCTTTTACACGATTTTGGAAATCTTCTTTTAAAAAATCACTACTCGCACTTTTCATTTGTGCTTCATTTAAATATGCCACACCTTCACTTGGAACTAATTTCCATCTTGCTGGTAAATAGTTTTCTCCGTTTGCTTGTTTAAAATAAAAAGTATGAATACTAAAAAATGGAGTATTTGCTACACTTTTACTAATGCCAATTTTATCAGTATATGCAGCAAAATTTCTATAAGAATCAACCTCTTGCATCATCTTGCTTATTTTTTCTTGATCGACTTTACCATTTACAGGAAGTCTCATTTCAAAAAACTGACCGAATTCTTTAGGATTTTTTGCGAAATTTATTTCTGTATTTAGCATAACCATAATCCAAGAAGCAGAATCTTTAGGATCAGTAATTCTAATAGCCATACCTCTTGTTTTGCTTTTATCATCTTTAAAAGCTCCACCCAAAGAATATCTTACTTGGATTGGCAAACTTTTTTGTGTTAACAAAGGCACATCAACTTCTTTATTGATAGACAAAGCTGGCTCAAAAGTTCCCATAGCACAAAAGCCTTTTGCATGATTAACTTTTGCTTTTGGATTTTTAGGATCAGCATTAAGTTGATAAAAAATATCTGCTATTTTTTGTGCATCATATTCCACTTCATTTGCATAAATAGCACCACTTAAACAGCAAAAAGCTAAACAACTACTGATATATTTTTTCATTTAATCTCCTAAATTTTTAAAATTCGGAGATAATTCTAATATTTAATAGTAAATAATAATTTATATCAACTAAAATAAATAACTTTTTATTAAAAATTTTCTACCATATAAAAATAACTTGGTACTTTCATTTTTACATAAGGTTTAACATATGCATTTTGATAGGCGCCTTCTTCTTCTATTTTAAAAATTTCGCCCACTGGAATTCCTGAAAAGAAAATCTCATCTAAGCCACTTGTATAAACCTTATCACCCATTTTAAGTTCAAGCCATTTAGGAATATATTTAACTAAAACATAATCATTTCTACCATGAGCTATACCTGGTGCTTGTTCCTTACCTATATATACGGAAAAAATACACTCTTCATCACCTTGTAAAAGTCCCAAAGCTCTACCATTTTTTTCTATAACTATGCCTGCTGTATAGCCATTATAAATTAAGCCTTTAATTTTTCCTTTATAATCCACATCAAGCCAAACCTTATGATAATCGCTAATTTGAGCATAAGAAGTTGCCTTAACTAAACTAACATTAGGATAATAAAAACTTGAATTTTTATCACTTAAAATATTGTTTAATTCATTGGCAAAGTTTTTCATATAGATATTGTTTTTTTCAAGTTCAGCATTTCTTTCTCTTAATTTTTTAATTTCTTGAGCTTGATTAAAATGCTCATTAAATTTATCTTTTAAAAGATTAATGCTTTGAGAAAACTGATTAACAATAGCAATATTTAAATCTAAAACATTTCGTTTTATTATATCTCCATAATAAAACGAAACAAACACTAAAAAAGATAAAATTAAAACACTAAGAATTTTACTCTTCATTCGTTAGTTGGTGCAATAAAGAAATTTCTTCCAAAGCTTTACCTGTGCCTTTTGCCACTGCTAAAAGTGGCTCATCAGCTACATATACTGGAAGTTTTACAATTTCAGATAAATATTTATCAAGACCGCGTATTAAAGCTCCGCCTCCTGTTAAAACAACACCATTTTCAACAATATCAGCTGCAAGATCAGGCGGCATCATTTCAAGAACGATTTTTAATGCATCAGCAATTTCTTTTAAATGCTCACGCATAGCCTCTCTTACATCTTCACTTGTTAACTCTATTCTATTTAACAATCCTGTTACTTGATCGCGTCCTTTAACTACCATAGAAAGCTCTTTTGGAAGCTGAACTGCTGAGCCTATTGCGATTTTGATTTCCTCACCCGTTCTTTCACCTATGACAAGATTGTATTTTTCTTTTACATAATTTACTATACTAGTATCAAGCTTATCACCAGCTGTTCGGATAGATTTTGAAATCACAAGACCGCCTAAAGAAGTAACACCAATTTCAGTAGTACCACCGCCAATATCTACCACCAAGCTCCCTTGAGGCTCCCTAATTGGTAAATTTGCACCAATAGCTGCTGCCATAGGTTCTTCTATCAAAAATACTTCTCTAGCACCCGCACTTAACGCACTTTCTCTAACTGCCTTTCTTTCAACTTGAGTTAAACCATAAGGAACTGAAATGATAATTCTAGGTCTTAAAAAAGATTTTCTTCTATGAGTTTTTTCTATAAAATAACGGATCATTTTTTCAGTCATATCAAAATCAGCAATCACACCATCTTTCATAGGACGGATTGCTTCGATATTACCTGGGGTTTTTCCTACCATTTCCTTAGCTTCTTTTCCAACAGCTAAAATTTTAACCCTACCATATCTTTCACGCTCTACTGCAACAACCGAAGGTTCATCAATCACTATACCTTTATCTTTTACCAAAACTAAAGTATTTGCAGTACCTAAGTCAATCCCCATATCACTTGAAAAAAATCCAATTATTTGATCTAAAATCATTCTCAGCCTTTAACTTTTTTATTTTTTATAAATAAAGGTTTTGCACCTTCTTTGATCACTTCTTTAGTAATTACTATGCTATATCCATTATACTCTGGCAAATCAAACATCAAATCTACCATCATTTCTTCAATAATACTTCTTAAACCTCTAGCACCTGTTTTACGCTCTAGCGAAAGCTTAGCAATCTCTCTTAGCGCTTCATCTTCAAATTTTAATTCCACATTGTCAATAGCAAAAAGTTTTTGATATTGCTTAATAATGGCATTTTTTGGCTCAGTTAAAATACGCACCATGCTTTCCTCATCAAGCTCTTCTAAAGAAGCAAGCACATGCAATCTTCCTATAAGTTCAGGAATAAGCCCAAAATGCACCAAATCATCAGGCTCTAGTCTTTGAAGTAAAGCTTCTTTTTCATCTTTTTTATCATCAGTAAAAAAGCCCATGACATTATCGCCTAATTTTCTTTTAATAATATCACTAATACCATCAAAAGCCCCACCACACACAAATAAAATATTAGTTGTATCTATTTGTATGAAGTCTTGATTTGGGTGTTTTCTACCGCCTTTTGGTGGGATATTTACCAAAGATCCTTCAATAATTTTGAGTAAGGCTTGTTGCACGCCCTCACCACTTACATCTCTTGTAATAGAGCGATTTTCGCCCATTCTTGCGATTTTGTCTATCTCATCAATAAATATAATCCCTTTTTGTGCTCTTTGCACATCTCCATCAGCAGCTTGTAAAAGACGAGTAAGGATATTTTCAACATCTTCTCCCACATAACCCGCTTCAGTTAAAGAAGTCGCATCACAAATTGCGATAGGAACATCTAAAAATCTAGCTAAAGTCTGTGCTAGTAAAGTTTTTCCACTTCCCGTTGGGCCTACTAATAAAATATTTGATTTTGCTAATTCTGTATCATCATCTTCTAAGTCAGATCTAAAAAGCCTTTTATAGTGATTATACACCCCTACACTAAAGATTTTTTTAGCTCTATCTTGCCCGATAACATATTTATCTAAATATGCTTTTAATTCCTTAGGAGTAATATCTTTAAAATTTTCTTTATCAACTTCTTTATTTTTTAATTCTTTTTCCTCTCCAAAGAAAATATTGCAAGCACTTTCGGCACAATACTCACATATAAAGGCATTATTATAATCATTTACTAAAATTCTTCTTTCACTTGTTTCTATTTCATTGCAAAAACTACATCTTTTAACCATGACTTTTTTCCTTATATATAGGAATTCCTCTTTTTGTTTCTAAAATAAAATTACACATTTTTTTCACATTTTCACTAGAAGTATTTTCTAGCAAACTTAAAGCATTATCTTTTAAACTTCCTTGTCTGAATAAAAATTTAAAAGCCTTGCTTAAAATATCCACTTCTTCTTTATCAAAGCGTCTTCTAATGCCTACTAAATTTAAACTTCTAATGCTTGCTCGATTTCCTTCAGCTAAGCAAAATGGCACCACATCTTGAGAAAGCGCACTAGCACCTGCTATCATACACCCCTCACCTACCTTAACAAACTGATGTATTGGAGTAAGTCCACCTACCACAGTATAATCTCCAAGTTCCACATGACCTGCTAAAGTAGCATTATTTGCTAAAATAATATTATCTCCAAGCAAACAATCATGTGCAATATGAGAATAAGCCATTATAAAAGCATTATCGCCTATTCTTGTAAAACCATCACCCTTAGCTGTACCTGAATTTATAGTAACAAATTCTCTAATAACTGCATTTTTTCCTATAATAACACCTGAATTTATCTCATCTTTATAAGATATATCTTGTGGAATATCTCCAACTATGGCATAAGAAAAAACTTTAGAATTTTCACCTATGCTTACATTAGGTAAAATTCTTGCACCTTGTTTGATGATAGTATTTGCACCTATATTGGCATTTTTTCCAACATAAGCATAGGCTTCTACTACAACACTATCTGCTATGATAGCTCCATCTTCTATAACAGCACTTGGATGAATTTTGCTCATCATTTATCTACTATCATAGCTTTAAGTTCAGCTTCTGCAACCAATTGTCCATCAACAAAAGCTTTTCCTTGAAAAATCCACATATTTCCACGATTTTTTACCACACTCATCTCATAATCAAGCCTATCACCTGGACGCACTGGATTTCTAAATTTAGCATTATCAATGCCTGTAAAATATACTACTTTAGTGCTTGGATCTACCTTATCATCCATACTTTCAAATGCCAAAACCCCTCCAGTTTGTGCCATACCTTCTAAAATTAACACACCCGGGTAAATTGGATGATCTGGAAAATGCCCCATAAAAACATGGTCGCTTATGCTAATATTTTTATAACCTCTAACAATTTCTTTATTTTTTAATTCTACGATTTTATCTACAAGTAAAAATGGATACCTATGTGGTAAAATTTTTTGAATTTGCATTACATCTATCATAAATTTAGCCTTAAAATATATTCAAAATTCAGATTTTACAAAAAAAATATTAACAAACTAGTTAAGTTTTATAACTTCACAATCTTTTCTTTACTATCAAAATAAATTTCACTTTTTGCTATAAATTCATAAGCGCCTTTAATAATATTTTCAACAATAATCACCGGCGAAAGATCATAAGCGCCAAAATGCTTTTGCCTTATTTTGATTTCTTGCTCTATTTTTAAAGGATTTTGTAAAAAATCTTCAAAACTTTTAAATCGCATTTTGCACAAACTATTTAAATAATCAAAACTCCATAAATTAATCTCATCCTTTACGCTTTTATAGCACTTTAAATCCTCTTCTAAAATACTAAATTTAGTGTAAGAATTTTTAAAATGAGAATAAAATAAAACATGAGTTTTTATGGCTTTTTTGTTTTCTTTTATCAAAGCTCTTAGTAAGCGATAATTTAAAAATTTCTCTCTTTGAATTTCAAATTTAACACCTTTTTTTTCTAAATTTTTTACTTGATTGTAAAATTTTATCTTTTCTTCTATGCTTGAAGGTAATATTTGTTTATTTATAGGACTCATAAGCTCATCTATAAAAGCTTTTTGGCCTTTTTGTTTAGAAAGTGCATAAATACACCCACAATAATTTTGATGATAAAGCATATCTTGCTTAGCTAAGGCAAATTGTCTTTGCGTGCCTCCATTTTTTCTAAAATCAGGTGCCAAAAACTCTATACCAAATTTATCGCATTCTTTTTGTAAAGCTAATTTTAACTGCTCTAAGTCTTTTTTAGGGGATGTTAAAAGGGTTGTTGTAAGTTTTTTTTCACCAATTTTTCGAGCAAATTCAACACTTTTATGCATTCTAAAATCAAAACAAATTTGACATCTTGCGCCTTTTTCAGGCTCGTCCTCATAACCCTTTACACTCTCAAGCCATTTTTCATACTCATATTCACCTTTATAAAGCTTAATACCCAATTTATCACAACTACGCTTAACATCTAAAAATCTAAGTTCATACTCACTATAAGGATGAATATTTGGATCATAAAAAAAACCTATAATTTTCTCATCAGGATAAGTTTTGCTTAATTCTTGTATAAAATAATGACTATCCACACTACAGCAAATATGCACTAGCATAATTCTTTTAATACCTTAAAAGCATGATCTTTAGCTTTTACATTTTTATAAATTTTTGAGATTTTTCCATTTTCATCAATCACAAAAGTGGATCTTATAAGCCCCTCATACTCTTTACCATAATTTTTCTTTAAACCCCAAGCACCATAAAGTTTACAAATTTCTTTTTCACTATCGCTTAATAAAGTGTGTTTTAAATCATATTTTTTTATGAAATTTTCATGCGATTTAACACTATCTGGACTAATACCTATAATCACAGTATTTTGCTCTAAAAAATCCTCATAACTTTGACTAAATTCACAAGCTTGTGTGGTACAACCTGGGGTGTTATCTTTTGGATAAAAATACAAAATAATTTTTTTACCCAAGAAATCACTTAAAGAAATTTTAACTCCATCTTGATTTAAAAGTTCAAACACAGGAGCTTTATCATCAATTTGCAATTCTTTCATTTTTTATCTTTCAATCTTAATTTTTCTACACTTTCGCCACCAAAAGCAATATTATATGGCTCAATATCTTCTAACATAATCACTATATTTTGCTTTGGCTTGTTGTATTTTGTATGTAAAAGTTCTGTAATATCTGCTATTAACTCTTCTTTTTGTGTTTTGCTAAATTCTGGTTTAGCTAATTTGATATTTATAATTGGCATGATTTTTCCTTGTTTCAAATATAATAATTTTACTATATTCTAGTAATTATTAGTATATTTTTGATAAAATTAGTTTTATTTTCAACAAAAAGGCTTAGTTATGATTAGGGCAAAAAAAATTTGGATGGATGGAAAAATCATTGATTTTGATGATGCAAAAATTCATGTTTTAACACATTCATTACATTATGCAAATGCAGTTTTTGAAGGAACAAGAGCTTATAAAACACAAAATGGTTTAGCAATTTTTAGATTAAAAGAACACACCAAAAGACTTTTAGAGTCTGCAAAAATTACTTTAATTAATTCTCCTTTTTCTCAAGAAGAACTTGAAAATGCACAAGTTGAACTTTTAAGAGCAAATGATTTTCAAAATAACACCTATTTGCGACCATTAATCTTTTTAGGTGATGGTACTATGGGAGTTTATCATGCTAAAGCTCCTGTTAGGGTAGCTATTGCTGCTTGGGAATGGGGTGCTTATTTAGGCGAAGAAGGCTTAGAAAAAGGTATTAAGGTTAAAATTTCTTCTTTTGCTAGAAATAGTGTAAAATCTAGCTTAGGTAAAGCAAAAGCAAGTGCAAATTATTTAAATTCTCAAATGGCTAAATATGAAGCTATAGAAGCAGGATATGAGGAAGCCTTAATGCTCGATGAAGAAGGTTTTGTAGCAGAAGGAACAGGTGAGTGTTTTTTTATGATTAAAGATAATAAGCTAATCACACCGCCAAATGATTTTTCATTAAAAAGTATCACTCAAGATACTGTTTTAAAAATTGCACATGATTTGGGCATAAGTGTAGTGCGTCAAAGAATTTCAAGAGATGAAGTTTATGTAGCTGATGAAGCATTTTTCACAGGAACTGCAGCAGAAATAACTCCGATAAATAATATTGATGCAAGAATTATAGGAGATGGAAAAAGAGGTGAGCTAACGACAAAGCTTCAAAATGCGTATTTTGATATAGTTTATGGACGCAATGAAAAATACGCTTCTATGCTAACTTATATTTAACAAAGGAACTAAATGCCAGCTGATTTGAATGATTATTTTAATAAAAAAAACAATCAAAACAACAATAAGCAAAATTTAAACTTCAAAACACCAGAATTTAATTTCAAAGGTTTTGGGAAATTTTCCCCATTAATTTATAGTGCAATTGCAATTATTTTAGTTTTTGCACTTTTTAAACCTTTTGCAATAGTAAATTCAGGGGAAATGGGGATCAAATCCACTACAGGTAAATACAGCCCTACCCCACTTGAACCAGGACTTCATTTTTTTATGCCTATACTGCAAAAAATCACTATCGTAGATACCAGAGTAAGACAAATCAACTATGCTTCAATCGAAGGAATAAATGAAAATTTACAAATAGGATCAGGTGTTGTTAATAAAAATAGTATTTCAGTGCTTGATTCAAGAGGCTTGCCTGTATCTATTGATGTAACCGTTCAATACAGATTAAATCCTTTACAAGTTCCTCAAACTATCGCAACATGGGGGCTTAATTGGGAAAATAAAATCATAGATCCAGTAGTAAGAGATGTTGTAAGAAATGTTGTAGGTCAATACACTGCAGAAGAGCTTCCAACAAATCGTAATACTATAGCGGTGCAAATTGATCAGGGTATTAGAAAAACTATTGAAAGCCAACCAAATGAGCCAGCAGAGCTTCAAGCAGTTCAGCTTAGAGAAATTATCTTACCTATAAAAGTAAAAGAACAAATCGAAAGAGTACAAATTGCTAAACAAGAAGCTGAAAGAACTAAATATGAAGTTGAAAGAGCTAACCAAGAAGCACTTAAAAAAGCGGCTTTAGCTGAAGGGGAGGCAAATGCAACTATTATTAGTGCTAAAGGTAGAGCAAGTGCCGTAAAAATTGAAGCTGATGCACAAGCATATTCAAATAGAGAAATAGCAAAAAGTTTAAATAATCCTTTACTTGATTTAAAACAAATTGAAACCCAAAAGCAATTTAATGAAGCACTTAAAGTCAATAAAGATGCTAAAATTTTCTTAACACCAGGCGGAGCTGTGCCAAATATTTGGGTTGATAGCAAAGATAATAAAAGAACAAGTTCAGTAGCAAATTAAAAATAAAGAAGTGATAATGAATGTTCAACATATCCGAGAGCAAATGATCTTTTATACAGCTCATTTGCACTTGATCGATTTTTTGTTAATGGCTTTAGTTGTATTCTTTTTCATTATCACTTTATTTATTGCTTTGATTGTTAGAAACAAACCTACTTTTGCTTTTATTATAATTTTTTTAGGAATTTTATGTTCACTTAGTATTGCGTATTTGGGATATTTTTTAATTGATACTAAAGTTAGATCCAGAATAGCTAGCTTAGATAATGCTCAATTTTTTGTATATGATAATTCTTTAAGTGTTGATTATAGCTTGACAAATACTTCTAAAAAAAGTTTTAAATTTTGCAAAATAAAAGTAGAAGTATTTAGAAAAAGCGATGAAAATAATACTTTTAAAAATTTAATACATTTATTAAAACCATTAAGAAGTAAATCTACCACTATCGAAAAAACAATAAGTCCCAACCAAACTATTAATCTAAAAACCAAATTTTCCGATTTTAATGAAGGTCAAGATTTTGATATTAAAATTAATTCAAAGTGTTTTTAATGGGATATTTTACTTTTTTTCATATTCTTATCATTTTTATTATGCTAGCTTCAACTTTCCTTACTTGGATTTTATTCTATTTAAAAATACAAAACAAAAAATATATGATAATTTTTTGCATAATAAGTTTTATATTAGCCTCAATCTTAACTATTTCTTTACTATTAACTATAGATCAATACACAAAAAAAGCTAGTTTGAGTAATTTTTCAACCTACAGACGCTTAGCTACAGAAAGTATTATTATAAAAGGTAGAGTAACCAACGATACTAATTTTAAAATTTCAGAATGCTTTTTAGAACTTAGAATTATTGATAATAATAAAAAGCATGCAATCAGTGGAGAAATTTTTAATCAACAAAATTTTGATAGCATAAAAAAAGCAAATCAACAACAAAGAGATGTTTCGTATAATATTAACATTGCAAATCAATTATCAGGTCATACCTACAAAGACTTTTCTTTTGAAGTAGGATTGCCACCTCATTTTCAAAGTTATAAAATTTTTAAACAATTAAAATGCAGATAAGGATTATTTAATAAAATAATCCCCATCAAAACTAATCAAAGAATATTTTCTTTCATTGCCTATGCTTGAAACTAGCTCATTAATATCTAAAAAAGTCAAACTATCTGCACCTGTATATTCTCTAACCTCTTCAATACTCTTATTAGCTGAAATTAACTCTTCAAAAGTTGGAGTGTCTATACCATAAATATCAGGAAATTTGATTTCTGGGCAAGCTATAGCCAAATGAATTTTTCTAGCACCTGCTTGTCTTAAAAGTGTGATGATTTTTTTAGAAGTTGTTCCTCTTACTACACTATCATCAATCACCACTATATCTTTGCCTTCTAAAACTTTCTTCATAGGATTTAATTTCAGTTTTACTTTTAAATTTCTCATTTCTTGAGTTGGCTCTATGAAAGTTCTTCCAACATAGTGATTTCTAACTATAGCCATTTCAAGTGGAATTTTTAAATATTGCGCAAAACCTATAGCAGCACTTACTCCACTATCAGGAACAGGCACTACAAAATCTACTTTTTCTTTAAATTTTTTAGCCAAGGCTTCACCCATTTTTTTACGCACTTCATATACACTTTTACCTTCTATAATACTATCAGGTCTAGCAAAATAAATATATTCAAATGCACAAATTCTTGGATCTGTTTTATCAAAAACTTGAATGCTTTCAAACTCATCACTACCTTGAGTAAAAACTAGCATTTCACCAGGCTTTATATCGCGGATAAATTCAGCTTCTATCAAATCAAAAGCACAAGTTTCACTCGCTACAATATATCCACCATCTTTTAATTTTCCCAAAGATAAAGGTCTAACCCCATAAGGATCTCTTACCACAAAAAGTTGATTTTTACTAGCTAACATAAAGCAATATGCACCCTTACTTTGCATTAGACTTTCTATAAATCTATCTTTTAAAGTTTCTTTTTTGCTTTTTGCTATTAAATGTACAACATTTTCCGTGTCCATATTAGAATGAAAAATAGCTCCATTATCAATTAACTCTTTTCTAACTTCTTCTTTATTAATCAAATTTCCATTATGCACTAAAGAAATATCACCCAAAGAACAAGTAGCTGCAACAGGCTGTGCATCATGCAAAGAAGAATTTCCGGCGGTAGAATAACGATTATGCCCTATAGCTATACTACCTTTTAAATCTGCTAAAATTTGAGTATTAAAAATTTGTCCTACTTCACCTTTAGCTTTATGAGTTTTGATATTTAAACCATCACTTACACTAATTCCACTTGCTTCTTGGCCACGATGTTGCATAGCAAATAAAGCATAATAAGCCACCGTGCTTGCATTTTTTGAATTAATTACTCCAACTACCGCACACATTTAAATTCCTAAACAATCGTCTATATCATATAAGCCATTTTCTTGAGAAACCAGCCATTTAGCACATCTAATAGCCCCCATAGCAAAAGTAGCTCTTGAAGTAGCACTATGATTTAATTCTATAAATTCACCATCATTATAAAATCCAACTCTATGAGAACCCACTATATCACCACCTCTTAAGCTCATCACTGCGATTTCATCTTTACTTCTTTGACCAATAATCCCATCTCTACCACTTACTCTAACCTTTTCCAAATCTAAATTCCTAGCCTTAGCGACATTTTGTGCTAAAGTCATAGCTGTACCACTTGGAGCGTCTTTTTTCTTATTATGGTGCATTTCAAGTATTTCTATATCAAAATCCCTTAAAGCTTCACTTGCTAAACATGAAAGTTTTTTTAAAATAGCTACACCCAAAGACATATTGGTAGCATAAAGAATTGGCATAGTAATGCTTGCACTTTGCATTAACTCATTTTGCTTAGCATCTAATCCTGTAGTACCTATCACTAAAGGTTTAGGATTGCTTCTTGCGTATAACAACAAATCCTCACAACCTTTCGGGGAAGAAAAATCAATTATTACATCGCATTTGTTAAAAAATTCTTCATAGCTTGATCCTTGATAAAAAAATGCACTTGCTTTAGCATCTTTTTGATCTTGTAAACAATTTTCAATTTGTTTACCCATGCGACCATTGCTCCCATGAATTCCTATACATATCATAAATTTATCCTTTATATTTGCAGTGAGAAATTGTATCACTAAGTTAATTAATACAATATTACATACCATGAGCAAAAGTTTCCAAAAAGTTTCCAAAAAACTTTAAATTTATAACACATTTTTAAAAGGAGTTTTATGAAAAGAAGAACATTTTTGAAAGGTTCAGCTTTAGGTTCTATGGTAGCATTTTTTGCTAGCTCAAATTTAAATGCGAGTTTATTAAAAGATAAAGATTTGCTAAATTTTAAAGAAATACCTGCTAGCACAGAAGATAAAGTTATCGTACCAGATGGCTATAAAGCAGATATTTTAATCTCATGGGGCGATCCTCTTTTTAACAAAGCATCTATTTATGATGAAGAAAAAAATATCGATAAAAAAGCTGTGGAAAATGCTAAATTAACTTTTGGAGACAATAACGATGGTATGAGTTTTTTTCCTCTTTCAAAAGATAGGGCTATACTAGCTATTAATAATGAATATATAAATCCTGAAATTATGTTTAAACATCAAGGTAAAAATCTTAGCTTAGATGATATTTTATATGAACAAGCAAATTTAGGGGTGAGTATTTTTGAAATAAAAAAAGAAAAAGATCAATGGTCTGTGGTGCTTGATTCTAAATACAATCGCAGAATCGATGCAAATACAAAAATGAGCGTTAGTGGTCCAGCAAAACAACAAGTACTTCAAAATGAAAATTTTATATATGGAACTTTAAATAATTGTGCCAATGGAAAAACACCTTGGGGGACTTATCTTACTTGCGAAGAAAATATAAATGATTTTTTTGGAAGTTTAGATGAAAAAATTAAATTTTCAAAAGAGCAACTTAGATTTGGATTTAAAGCTCAAAGTCAATATGGGTGGGAAAAATTTGATGAAAGATTTGATTTAAGTAAAAATCCAAACGAGGCAAATAAATTTGGATGGGTTGTAGAAATTGATCCATTTGATCCAAACAGCATACCTATAAAAAGAACAGCTCTTGGAAGATTTAAACACGAAAATGCAGAATTAATTGTAGAAGATGATGGAACCGTTGTAATTTATATGGGAGATGATGAAGCCAATGAATTTATTTATAAATTTATAAGCAAACATAAATATAAAAAAGGTCTAGATACTAGCAAAATTTTAGATGAAGGAACCTTATATGTAGCACAATTTAATGGAAAAATAGGAGATTTTAGAGGGAGTGGAAAATGGATTGAGTTAGAATATGGTAAAAATAACCTTAATAAAGAAAATGGTTTTAACTCTCAAGCAGATGTGTTAATCAATGCTAGAATTGCTGGATCTATTGTAAATGCAACTCCTATGGATAGATGCGAATGGATAGCAAGCCATAAAGAAAGTGGCTCAAAAGAAGTATTTGCTACCTTAACAAACAATAAAAAAAATAATAACCCAAATCCAGCAAACCCAAGAACAAAAAATATTTACGGACAAATAATTAAATGGGAGCATAAAAATTCTCATAAAGATGATGAATTTACTTGGGAAATTTTTGCACTTGCAGGAAACCCTGATAATCAAACAAGTTTAAATAAAGGCTCAAACAACATTACAAGTAATAATAAATTTAATTCCCCCGATGGATTAAGTTTTGATAGAGATGGTCGCCTTTGGATACAAACTGATGGAAACTATTCTAAT
The DNA here is from genome assembly GCF_024723655.1 of Campylobacter sp. RM5063. Taxonomy (NCBI): domain Bacteria; kingdom Pseudomonadati; phylum Campylobacterota; class Epsilonproteobacteria; order Campylobacterales; family Campylobacteraceae; genus Campylobacter; species Campylobacter sp. RM5063. The sequence continues at coordinate 81,365 of NZ_JANQDA010000002.1, forward strand.
CAAGAAGAATTTGAAGGCATGGGAAATAATTGTATGTTAGCAGCTAATCCAAAAACAGGGGAAATAAAAAGATTTTTAACAGGACCAATAGCTTGCGAAATAACAGGAATTGCTTTTAGCCAAGATTATAAAACTATGTTTGTTGGAATTCAACATCCAGGAGAGAAATTAAAAGGCAGTCAATTTCCTTATGGCAAAACACCAAGATCAAGTATAATAGCAATAAGTAAAATTGATGGCGGAGTTATTGGAAGTTAATCAATTTACACTAGAAATTCTAGTGTAAATTTTCAATATAAGCTAAAGCGCTAAGCGCTGCAACCGCTCCATCACCTGCTGCACATATTACTTGTTTTGGAGCATCTTTTCTTAAATCACCTGCTGCAAATAACCCTGCTATGTTAGTTTGCATTTTAAGATCAACACTAACTTGACCACCTTCTTCCATAGCACATAAAAATTCACCATTGTCTTGTTTTAAGATTTCATTTCTTACATTTAATCCAACAAAGGTAAAGATTCCAGGCACATCAAGCTCTCTTTTAGAACCATCATTAAATGCTATTTTAATTTTATTAACACCCATATTATCACCGCAAACCTCATCAACAACCGCATTTGTGATTAATTCTATTTTGTCATTATTTTTTACTTTTTCAACTGTTGAAGGTGCTGCTCTAAACTCATCTCTTCTGTGGATTAAATACACTTTCGAACAAATATTAGCTAGATACAAAGCTTCTTCTAAAGCAGTATCTCCCCCACCTAAAACAGCCACTTCTTTATTTTTATAAAAAAAGCCATCGCAAGTTGCACAAGTACTCACACCTTTACCAAAAAATTCATCCTCGCCTTTAAAACCAGCACGACGCGGAGTAGAACCTGTGCAAACAATAACTGCTTTTGCTTGTTCGTTTTTACCGCCTTCCAATTTTATATTAAAACTTCCATCAGAATTTTTACTAATTTGCTCAACACCTACCATCTCATGTTTTAAACCAAAACGCATACATTGTTCATTCCAAGGAGCCATAAAAGAAATTCCATCTAAAACTTGAGCAACTCCAGGATAATTTTCTATCTCTGAACTCGAAGTAATCTGCCCACCAGGCATACCTTTTTCAAACATTACAACATTTTTTAATCCACCTCTTGTAGCATATAAACCTGCGCTCAAACCTGCAGGTCCACCACCTATAATAGCTAAATCTAACATGATATTTTCCTTATAGTTTTATTTATAAGTATTATACAAATTTTTCTTTAATTATAAATAATAAAAATTATTAAATAGTAAAAAATATGAAGAAAAGCCACAAAAAGTGGCTTAAGATTATAAAAGTGAGTTTAGTTTATCTGCTAAAGCTTGTTTTGATTGAGCACCAACTAGTTGATCAACCACTTCACCATCTTTAAAGAAAATGATAGTTGGGATAGATCTTACACCAAATTGTGCAGCCAAATCACCTTGCTCATCTGTATTTACTTTACAAATTTTAGCTTTACCATCAAAATCATTTGCAAGCTCATCAATTACCGGTGCAAGCATTCTGCAAGGTCCGCACCATGGAGCCCAAAAATCTACTAAAGCTACACCTTCTTTTGCTTGTGCAAAATTTTCTGTAGTTAAATCAATATATTTTCCCATTTTTTCTCCTTTGTTTTTCAAATTCTATTAAAATAGAATAAACATTCCCTTAATAACTAATGTTCTCTAAAAGTTTTATATCATCTTTATATACGCAAAGTAAATCTAGTTGATAATTTTCATCATTTTTATGTTTCATAAAGTAATATTCTATAGTCTTAATAATTTTATTATATTTTTTATTATCTAATCTATATTCTACCTCATAATCACCTTGCGTGCTTTTAACTTCAATAAAATGTAAAATTTTATCTTTTTTAGCAATAATATCAATTTCTCCAAATTTAGAATAAAAATTCCTTTTTAAAATTTCAAATCCTTGTGTTTTTAAAAATTCACACGCTAACTCTTCTCCTTTTTTACCAAAAAGATATTCAAATAACGCCATTACTCTTCTATTCTCATCATAAAAACATCATCTTTTACAAATTCTTGTTCTCTAAGCTTTTGGGTTAAAATTTGTATATTTTTTTCATAAGTTTGATGAGTGATGAAAAATAAAGTGCTATAATCTTGCTTTTCTTTTTTAGGCTTTTGCAAGAAAGTATCGATTGAAATTTGATGTTCGCTCATTAATTGTGTGATTTTTGATAAAACTCCTATTTTATCTAATACCTTTAATCTTAAATAATATCTTGTATAAATTTCATCTTTACTTAAAAGTTTATAAGAAGTATCATTTAAATACCCAAAAATAGCACTATTTTTTTCTTTTCTTGCTATATCGATTAAATCAGCTATAACAGCACTTGCAGTTGCCCTGCCACCTGCTCCTGGGCCATAATATAAACTTTCACCCAATACATCTCCATCAATACTAATAGCATTCATTACCCCATCAACTTTTGCTAGTATTTTATCTTTGCTAAGCATGGTAGGATGAACTCTTAATTCTATTTTTTCATCTTTAATCTTAGCAATACCCAAGTGTTTTATGGTATATTCAAATTCTTTTGCAAAATAAATATCTTCATTACTTACTTTGCTAATACCCTCAATCAAAATATCTTCAGGTTTTACTCTTAATCCATAGGCAATATTTGCTAAAATCAAAAGTTTATGCGCTGCATCAAAACCCTCTATATCAAAAGTGGGATTAGCTTCAGCATATCCTAAATCTTGTGCTTTTTTTAACACCTCTTGGAATTTGGTATTATCTTCGGTCATTTTACTTAAAATATAATTGCTTGTACCATTTAAAATACCTTTAATAGAAACAATATTATTAGCACTCAAGCCCTCTTTTAAAATTTTAATAATAGGAATTCCACCCGCCACACTCGCCTCATAACCAAAAGCTGTATCTTGTGCTAATTTTTCAAGCTCATAACGATGATAAGCAAGCAAAGCTTTATTAGCAGTTACCACTGCTTTTTTTCTTTTTAAAATTTTTGAAATTATCTCAAAGGGTAAATCAATACCACCCATTAACTCCACAAATACATCAATATCTTCACGCTCTAAAACCTCATCAATATCATTTACCACAGGAATTAATGCATTTGGTTTTGGATTTCTTGCCAAAGCAATTACTGGAATAATTTCTTCATCACATCTTGCTTTAATTAAATCTTGATTTTTTAGCAAAGTCTCTACAACAGCACTTCCTACCGTACCATATCCCAAAATTGCGATTTTCATTTTATTCTCTTAAATATTTTTTTATATTTCTTGCTGCTTGACGAATGCGATTTTCATTTTCTATTAAAGCTATTCTAACATACTCATTACCCGCTTCACCAAAACCAACTCCAGGACTTACCGCTACATTTGCTTTTTGCAAAAGCTGTTTAGAAAATTCCATACTTCCAAGGTGAGCTTTACCTTGAGGGAGTTTTGCCCAAACAAACATACTTGCATTAGGTTTTTTCAGCTCCCATCCTGCCTGAAAAAATGAATCAAGCAAGACTTCTAATCTTTTTGCATAAGTTGCCTTAATCTCTTCAACACAAGTTTGATCTCCATCTAAAGCTATAGTAGCAGCAACTTGTATAGGAGTATACATACCATAATCAAACCAAGACTTGATTTTTTTCAAAGCCGCAATTAAGCGTTTATTACCCGCTACAAAACCTACACGCCAACCTGCCATATTGTAAGACTTTGAAAGTGTATAAGTTTCTACCGCTACATCTTTAGCACCTTCAACTTCAAAAATAGAAGGGGTTTTATAAGAACCAAAAGTCAAATCTGCATAAGCAATATCAGAAATAATATAAAATCTTTCTTTTTTTGCCATTGCAACTAATCTCTCATAAAAACTTCTTTCCACAGTGACTGTTGTAGGATTGTGCGGAAAATTTACTACTACATATTTTGGACGCGGAATACTTTCATGTAGTGTTTTTTGTAAATTTTCAAAAAAAGTATTTTCATTTAATTCATAATTTTCATTAAAATCAAAATTCATAGTTGCTACATTACCACCTGCTATGATAAAAGCTTGAGTGTGTATAGGGTAAGCGGGTGTAGGTACAATAGCTACATCTCCTGGGTTAATAACGGCTCTTGCTAAATTTACAAAGCCTTCTTTAGAACCCATCGTTGCAACTACTTCACTTTCAGGATCTAAATCAACATCGTATTTTCTTTTATACCAATTGCAAATTGCAAGTCTTAGTTTATAAATTCCACTCGAAGCAGAATAACCAGAAGTTTTTTCTTTATTTGCACTTTCGCAAAGTTTATCTATAATGTGTTGAGGAGTTTTACCATCAGGATTTCCCATAGAAAAATCTATTATATCCTCCCCTGCTCTTCTTGCTGCCATTTTAATCGCATTAACTTCAGCAAAAACATAATTTGGAAGTCTTTCTATGGTATTAAAATGAATTTCTTCAAACATTTTCCATCCTTTTTAGCGTCTTAAGTAAATCTTTAAACCCCTTTTTATGTTATCAAGGCTAAACATATCGCCAATGATAGCATATTTTGCACCCAATGGGATATTTATATTAATTTCATTTTGTTTGTGTGTGTTTTCTATACCTTGAATAAAATTTAAATTTTTATCTAAAAATTGAATTTTACAAAACCAAGAATCAAGATTGTGCGCACTAAGCTCTATGCTTTTTGCTCCTTGTAAATCAACAATATATTCCCTTAAAGGCTTATTTAATTGAGTGATGGTATTTAGTGGAATTTGAGTATTAACTTTAGGTTTTGCTTTTGAAAAATCTAGCTCATACTCATAATTTAATTCTGAAATTTTAGAAATATCTTTAATAAAAACAGAGCTTGATAACAAGGCTTTATAGAAAACTCCTGGATCAAGCATATATTGAGAATCTACAGCTAACTTATAGGTAATATAATTTTCCCTTAAAGTTAATTCAGTTGGTATAAAATACACATAGCCTAATTCGTTTAAAGTATCATTAATAGTTTTAAAAAATAAAACAGAATCAGCTTGAGCTTTAAAACTAAAAGTTAGAGTTTTTGGCTCATTTAATATAAAATTTGCCAAAGAATTAGTTTTTAAAATTTGAGAAATAGTGTAAATATCTACATTTCCGCGTTCATCTTTATAATCATTCCTTGCAAACAAGAGCTCTAATTTTGCATCTTTAGAATTATCATTAACAATATGTTTTGCAACTTCTAAAGCACTTAGTGCAAAAGCGTTAAGAGTAAAAAAAATGGAAAATATTAAAATTCTTACCATAATTTTCCTCTATTTTCTTTGATAAATTCAGCTTTTGTAATTTGTTTGATTTTACCATCTTTAATCATTAAAAATTTAGACACACCGTTTTTAAACTCTAAAGTATTATTATTTTCATCGTTTAAGCTAAAAGCAGCGTGGCCTGTGGTAATTAATATATCTTTATCCAAAGGTAAAACATAATCATTTTTAATAGTTAAAGAGCTCTTTCTAAAAGTTTTTAAATCCACCATACCAAGCCAAAGCTCTGCACTTGGTTTTATAATGCTTTCATTGAGTAAAATGATATTTTCTTCAGGCATATTTGAGCTAGCATTATCTTCTAATGTTTTTTCTGTATTATTGTTCTCGCTTATTGGTTCTAAAATAGTCGCGTTTGTTTCATTATTTTCCATAGCATCATCAGCAAAAAAATTAAGAACTGGTGTTTCATTTTCATCAACTTTTTCTTCTAAAACAACCTGCTCTTGATTTAATACATTGGTAGTATTTTCATCTAAAGTAGAACTTTGAAAAAATCTTGAAACACCCCAGGCCAAAGCTACTATCAAAAGTACTACTACTATAATCACAATATACCATACACTTGAGCTTTCTTTGGTATATGAGTTCATTCTAGGTGAAATATGCACATGATTTTTTTTCTCAATACCATTTTCTTCTAAATAGACATGATATTCTTCTAAAAAATTAGAAAAGTCAAGCTCATACTCTCTTTGTAAAATTTTAATAAAGCCATTTACATTAAAGCGGGATAAAGACTTAAAATCTTTCTTAATGATATATTCAAGACAAGCTATTTCTATTTGTGTTCTTTTTTGAACTTCTAACAAATTTAAATCTTCTAATTTTTTCCAACTATCCATTTTTCATCCTATCGCAAAGTATTGCAAATGCTGCACTAACATTTAAACTATCAAAATCATTGTGCATTTTTATACCTACGCACTCATCGCATTTTTTAAGTACCTTTGGCGCTATACCAAAACCTTCACTTCCCATAATCAAAACTTTTTTATCTTTGGCCTTGATAGTATGTATATCACTACCTCCGCTTGCACTAGCATAGATATAAAAACCTTTTTGTTTTAACTCATTTATCATGCTTAAAATATCATCATTTAAGACTATTTTCATATCTAAAGCTGCTCCACTACTTGCACGAATAACTCCATCCATAGCCACGCTTTTAGCTACCAAAATAACCCCATCAGCACCTAAAGCATAAGCACTACGCACGATAGCACCTATATTTCCAACATCGCTAATATTATATAAAATAACTATAAAATCTTTTTCTTTTAAACTCTCAAAAGAGCTAAATTCAAATTCATCAATTTCCATTAAAAAACCTTGATGATTTCCACCTCTTGCCAAGCTTTGTGCGGCTTTAAAATCGAGTTTTTTAATTTTTTTTGATGCCCTTGTTATTTTTGAAAAATCAGCTTTTTCACATTCTTTTGCCAAATAAATTTCTTTAATTTTTTCTTCATGCTTTTCTAAGATATAAAAAAACACTTGCTTACCATAAACTATCATTTTTAAATAATAACCAAATTCAACTTAAAAGCAGTTTTTGATAATTTTCTTTTGGAGATTTTGCATTGATTTTCGAAAGAAGTTTTGCCTTTGTCTTTAAAGATAAATCAAGCTCATAAATATCTTGCTCACACAAGGTATTTTGATGAAATTGCTTTTCTTTGGCATTTACCACTGCACACCATTCACCGCGTAAATCCATTGTTTTTAATTTTTCCAAAACCTCTAAAGCTTCTGCTCTAAATTTAGTTTCAAATTTCTTTGTTGCTTCTTTTATGATAAAAATTTCTCTTAAAGGATCAATTTTACTAATTTCTTCTACTAAATTAAGTATTCTAGTGGGTGCTTCATAAACTATACTAGGATAAGGATTAAGCATTAAATTTTCAATATCTTTTTGTCTTTGAGGATTTTTATTGGCCAAAAAACCCATAAAAATAAATTCTTTTTTACAAAATGCACTTGAAACCAATGCAAGCAAAGCAGCATTTGATCCTGTTAAGACTTCATAGTCAATATTGTTTTTAATAGCATATTCGATTAAAAATTGCCCCGGATCGCTAATACCTGGCATACCTGCATCACTTAAATATGCAATATCTTGTTTAAAAAAATCCTCATCTATTTTTGCTAAAAAATCTTTTTCATTATGAGTATGTAAAGCTATATATTTATCAGGCTTTATTTCTAAATTAAATTTTTCATTAAGAAGATGAATTAAAGATTTGCAAACTCTTGTATCTTCACATAAAAAGAGCTTGCATTTTTGTAAAATTTCTAAAGAATGAAAAGAAATATCGTTTAAATTTCCTATGGGCGTAGGAATAAAATATAACATTATTGCATTGCGTATTTTTTCTTAAATTTCTCTACACGACCCGCAGCATCTACGATTTTTTCACTACCTGTAAAGAATGGGTGGCAGCTTGAACAAATATCAACTTTAATTTCTGATTTATTTGACTTAGTAGTAAAAGAATTTCCACAAGCACAACTAACTTTACACTCTACATATTCTGGGTGAATTTCTTTCTTCATTGTTTATCCTTTTTCAAAACATTAAGGCGTAATTATATAGATTTTTATATAAAAAATAGCTAAATTTAAGCATGCTTTTAAATTATAAATTTTGAAGCAACCCCTATAAGTGCTGTTTGTGCTTTAAGTATATAGTTGGCTTGTAATTTTGCTCTTTTTATATTTATTTCTCTTTCTTTTTGCGAAAATCCGCCTTCAGCCCCAACCAAAAATACATATCTATCGGGATCAAAATTCATCAAATCTTTACCTTCAAAATCTATCAAAACAATATTTTCATAAGCTTGCTGAAATTTTTTAAAGTCATCAAAACTTTCAAGTTCCATTAAAGAAGCACGACCGCATTGCTGGGATGATTCTATAAGAATTTTTTCCATTCTTTTAAAATCTAATTTAAAATTTTTTTGCGAGTATTCCATATACACAAAAGAAAGTTTTGCTACTCCAAGTTCATTTAAAAAAGGTAAAGTTTTTTCTATAACCTTTGGATCAATCACCGCCAAAGCTAAATGTATATATGTTTTTAATTCTTGTTTTTCTTCTTTTTTATCAAGTAAATTTAATATGCAAGAGCGTCTAGAAAGCTCTATGCATTCATAAGTGTAAGTATAAAAATCTTTCAAATTCTTTAATATAATTTTATCACTCACTTTAATTCTTCGAGCCTTTAAGTGTAAAAAGGCTTCATTTTCTAGCTCTAAACTTGCAGTACCACTTTGTGGGTGATATAAAAATTGCATTAAAAATAAAACCTCTTAAGTAAATAAGGTACAAAAAGTAAGAATATGCCTAAACACAAAATAAAAAAACTTAAAAATCTAAATTTAGCATAGCGTTTAAACAATCTTGCTTTTTTAAATAAAACAAATTGGTAAATAGCCAAAGCAAAAATCAAAATCCAACAAAACCACATAGAAAGCACATAGAAATTAAATTCAAAATGCTTTAAAGCCCATAACAAACTTCCAGTAAAAAGCGTAATTGCTAAAAACAAATAATAAATTGGCAAAAATAGACGAATTCTTTTTATAAAGATAAATTCTTGTGAGAAGTTACTTTGAGTCAAATACAAATAAAACAACATTAAAAAACCATTTGTATATAAACTATACACATGCAATGCTAAAAAAAATTCATAACTTTGATCCATTATTGTCCTTGTGTATTATTTTCATCTTGTATATCATCATCAACAGGTATAGGAAGTGTTTCATCATCTATAATGACATTAGAATCACTTTGTTCAATCTGAACTTGCTCGGTTTGTATTTCTTTTTTTATATTTTTATTCTCTTGATTTGAACAAGCCATAAAAAGCAATATTGGCACAATCAATAAAATCTTTTTCATTACACCTCCTTTTGATTGATAAAAACAAAATTTACATCTTGAAGTTTTTCAAAAAAATCTTTATTTTTCCATTCATCTCTTATAGCTTGCGAAAAGTCAATATCTGCCAAATCAATCTTTGGTAAAAATTCACTATAAGCATCTTCTCTAAAACCTTGTGCATAACCTGTTCTTGTTTCATGTACAATAATGCTTTTTAAACTAACACCTTGCTCACCATTGACCATCTTAGTCTTTAAAAGCAAAGTATCAATCAGTACAAAAAATATGCGTACAAAATTTTCCGCACTTACATTCACAGGTAAACTCACCCATCTTTGCGAGTGCTTTTTCATATCTTCTAAATAAGCTTTATCATCATCTTTAAAAAGCGTAATAGCATGATCAAAACTATCAATAATTTGTTTTATCTCATCTTTTAACAAACCAAAATCATACACCATTCCAGCATTATCAAGGTATTTACTCTCAAGTAAAATTTCTACCTTATAAGAGTGGCCATGTATGCTTGTTTTACATCGCTTGGAGCTACAAAATCTAACAATATGAGCATTTTCAAATTCAAATATTTTTCTAATAATCATACGCCTTCTTTATCTCCCCAAATTCTAATATGCAATCTATCGGAGTAATTATATCCATTTTTTATACAAAATTCAGCAACACTTAAGGCATTTTTGGAAATTTCTTCTTCATTTGACCCCATAGGCATACAAAAAACATCATTTTTACAAACTTGTAAAATTTCATTGATTTCTTTTAAGGCTTTATTTTCTTGTAAAAAATCCTTATCCAAAACAAATTTATAAAAACTTTCCTTAGCATAATTTTTAAAAGCTTTCAAAGCTTTTTCATTAATTCTTTTTTCTTTTTTTACACCACTATTGCTAAGCTTTACTCCTAAAGCAAAATAACATTTTTTATACAAAGGATATTTTTCAAAATCAATTTCAATACTTGCATTCGTTTCAAAATGCACCATAAAATCATTTTCTAAAAGTAAATTAATAAAACACAAAAAATCTTTATTTTGATAATTTAACAAAGGCTCACCACCTGTAATTACAACTATAACTTTGCGTGAATTTGCTAGCTTCAAAACCTCATCAAAAAGCTTTGTTGAAGTATATGTTTTATAACAAGTTTTAAATTCTTTAGTAAAAACAGCTCTTATAGTATCACAGCCCAAAAGTATTTTAGAATCTTTTTCTTTTTTTACTCCAAAGCCTGCGCAGTTAAAATTACACCCGGCAAATCTTACAAATATAGCCAAATTTCCACTATATTTTCCCTCACCTTGCAAGCTTAAAAAAGTTTCAACAACTTCCATTATCCACCTGTTTGATAAAAGGCTCTTGTAGAACTTTGATTGGCATCATTTTCTGCCCATCTATTTTTTTCTGATTTATTTTTTATCACGGTTTTTAAAACTTCACAAGCACCTGCTATGTCTTTATTGCGTATAGCTTTTTTAATGCTTAAAGCCTCATCATAATATAAACAAGGTATTAAAAGCCCTTCGGCTGAAAGCCTTATACGGTTACAACTATCACAAAAATCATGGCTATGTGGATCAATAATGCCAAACTCATACCCATCTTCAAGTTCATAAATAGTCGCAGGTGCATTTGGACTTTTTTGTCCTTGTTTAAAAGAATACTTTTGAGCAATGATATTTAAAATTTCTGTTGATTTTAAGCCTTTTAAATCTCCATAAGCATGATAATTTTCCATAAATTCTATAAAGCGAATTTGGCTTTTGCGTGCTTTGGCAAATTCTAAAAGATCGATAAACTCACTATCATTAATCCCTTTAAGAGCTACGGTGTTAAATTTAATATTAAAACCTAATTCTAAAGCCTCATTAATACCATTTAACACATCTTTGAGTATGTTTTTTTGAGCTAATTTAAAGGCCACTTCTTCTTTTAAAGTGTCCAAAGAGATGTTAATTCTTTTTAAGCCCGCTTGTTTTAAATCCTTTGCTTGTTGTTTTAATAAAGAAGCATTAGTAGTAAGCGCTAGATCTATATCTTGCTTATACTCACTAATCATAGCAATAAATTTATGCAAATCTTTTCTTACTAAAGGCTCACCACCTGTAATACGAATTTTCTTAACTCCTTCATCAATGCAAACTTTAACAAACATAAAAAGTTCTTCAAAAGATAAAAGATTTTCCTTAGCACTCCATTCAAATGGAGTTTTTGGCATACAATAAAGGCAACGAAAATTACATCTTTGTGTTACTGAAATTCTTAAATAATCAATCACTCTTCCATAGCTATCTACTAACATCAAAGGCCTTTATAATAATTTATTAAATTTTAAAATAAGCTCAACCCTGCCCATACCTATACGCAAATCTTTGGCAATTTGCCCTATGGATTTTTTTTGATTAAAAAGTTCGATAACTTTTTGCTCTTCATTATCATAGCTTGGGCTTAATTTTGTAATACTTTGGGTTTTTTGTTCTAAATTTAATAAACGATTTTTTTGCTCACTTTGAAATTCTTCAATTACTTCCTCTACTTCTTTTAAAGCACTTAAAATAGGAATAATATTTTGATTGATTTTTTGTTCTAGCACCTGCAAAAGTTCTTCTTTTAATTCTTCTCTTATGGCTTCAGTGTCTATTTCTTCTTTTTCTTGCTCTTGCTCATCTAAACTTTCTTTTTTTAAATAATGATATTGTTTATTTAAATCTTCTATCATTTTACCAAGCTCATTGATCTTAACAATACTTTCTTTTTCTTTAATCATCATATAAGCAAACATAGCAAAAATTAATAAAGCTACAACTAGCCACAATAATAAATCACTATCCATTTTCTTGCTCCTTTAAAATTTTAATCATTGCTCTTTGCATATTTGCTACAAAATTATCATACACGAGCTCATCTTCTGCTTTTATTTGCGTGATTTTTGCTTCATTCTCATTTAATGCTTTAAAAAAAATACTAATTTTTTGACCATTTAAATTAAATCTAGCATAATAATCTTCATCTTGCATTAAACACCTATCTTTAAATTGAATATGTGTAAAATTTACCCCAATCACAAAAGATTTATATTTTAAATTAACAAATAATTTTGTTTTATTAATATCATTTTTTATCAAATACAATTCTTGCTTTAAATCCATAAGCAAATCAAAAATCAACTGCTCGCCCTCGCTAAATTCTACCCTTGAAGCAAGCTTTTTCCATTTGCTTAAATTGACATAATTATTACTTGAAACATATTCTTGCAAAAACTCTTCATATCTTTCTTTGCTCTCTTCAAATTCTAATTCCAAAGAGCTTTTAAAAAATTTCATCTCCATAAAAGATCAACCCATATAAAAATAAAAAACACTATACTTAAATACCCATTTAAAGTAAAAAATGCTTTGTCAATTTTTGCAAAATTCTTTCTAACAATGCGGTGCTCAAAAAATAAAATAACAGCACTAACAATCACACCTAAAAATGCAATATTTCCTGTTGGAGCTACCCAAACAAATAAAAACCAAAAAAGCACTGCTAAAACATGACAAAATGCTGAGATGAACAAGGTTGCTTCAAGCCCAAATTTAGCAGGTATAGAGTGCAAGCCTGTCTTTTTATCATACTCCATATCTTGCAAAGCATAAAGTAAATCAAAACCAGCTGTCCAAAAAGTAACACCCAAACACAAAATAACACTATAAATTTCAATACTTCCCAAAACCACAATACTGCCTGCAATAGGAGCAAGTCCTAAGCAAAATCCTAATACTAAATGCGCTAGGGATGAAAATCTTTTAAAGGCTGAATAAATAGCTAAAATAAACAATACCGGCAAAGAAAGAGCAAAGGCTAGTTTGTTGATAAAATAACTTGCCAAAACAAAAATAATAGCATTTAAAATAATAAAAAGTAAAATGCTAGTTTTACCTATACGACCATCGATATTAGGTCTATTTGCACATCTTGGATTGTTTTTATCAATGTCTTCATCCATCAAACGATTGATTGCCATTGCAAAATTTCTTGCACTTACCGCGCAAATAACACCCAAAAACAAAGCTTTAAAACCAAACCAAGTGCTATCATTTAAAATAACAGAAGCTACAATCATAGAAACAAACAAAAATGGTAAAGCAAAAATAGAATGCTTAAAAACAATCAAGTCCAAAATATCTTTTAATTTTTCTTTTAATAAAGGCATTTTTTCTCTTTATAGTATATTTTTGTTATGATTTTACTAAAATAATTTTAAATTTAGGATATTTTTACGATGTTTTTTGAATTTGCTCTTATTGGAACTACTGCAAGTGGCAAAACAGAACTTGCTAACAAACTAGCTTATGAATTTAATGCAAGCATTTTAAGCCTTGATAGTCTTTGCGTGTATAAACAAATCAACATCGCTTCAGCCAAAACAGAGCAAAAAACCTTAGATGAGCTTGATTATTTTGGCATAAATTTATTAAATGTCAATGAGCATTTTAACATTGCTTTATTTTTTGAAGAATACAAAAAAGCAAAAGCCTTTGCTCAAAAAAACAATCAAATGTTAATTATTACAGGTGGAACTAGTTTTTATTTAAAAGCTTTAATGGATGGCTTGAGTGAAAATTTCAAAGAAAGTCAAAGCACGCTAGGTAATGATGAAATTTATCATTTAATGATAAAAACTGATCCACATGCCAAAATAGAAAAAAACGACACCTATCGCTTAAAAAAATGGCTTGGAATTTATGAGCAAACTAATAAAATCCCAAGCGAAGTTTTAAAAGAAACAAAACAAGAAGCTTTAATTAAAAAACTTGATATTTTTGAAATTTCTTGGCAAAAAGATCTTTTGGAAAAACGCATTATTAAACGCACTAAAAATATGCTTGATGAGGGTTTAATAGATGAAGCTAAAATGCTATATAGTAACTATGATCATCATTTAAAAGCACTAAATTCCATAGGCTTAAAAGAATGTAAAGATTTTTTAGATAAAAAAATAAATTTAAACGAGCTTGAAGAACTCATCATCATTCACACAAGACAACTTGCCAAAAGACAAAGAACTTTTAATAAAAAATTCAACAAAGAAATTTTAGATTTTCAAAACGCTTATGAAAATTTAAAAGCTTATATTTTAAAAAAACATCAAGGCTGAGTGTTTAAGACATTTAATTTATCTTTACATAAATTTTGCCAATTGCTTGTTGTGTTAATATCTATACAATTTTGCAAACTTTGCTTTTGATTTTGTACATCTTTTAAATCTTCATAAATATTACTTTGCATATAAAAAGCTCTTGCGCGCTCATCGTCTTTTAAAGGATTAGCAAGCAAATCTTTAAACAAAGTTAAGGCTTGTTGAGCTTGATTGTTTTGTTTTAAGGCTTTGATATAGATAAATTCTAAATCCGGACTAAAAAGATTTACTCCTTTTAAATTTTGATAATCAATAGCCTTTGGAGCATAAGTTAAAATACTTGTTAGAAAATTATTTTTTTCACAATAACGCAAAAACTCATAATATAATTCCACCATACGATAATTCATAGGAAATTGCTCTAGTTTTTGCAAAGTTCTTATCATAGCATTATAATCTTGCAATTTAAGTTCAGCAAAAAATTTAATATAATTTGCTTCAAATTTTTCATCATCGCTAATAATAGTTCTTGTATTTAAAATATCATTAATTGTTTTTACAACAAAACGATAACGCTTATCTTTAAGCGCCAAATCTGCACTTTGGAGTTTATAAAAAATAATATCATCATTTTCATTTTCCACTATATATTTTTTAGCTTCTTCTATACGAGTAGTACGCTTAAAGCATTCAAGCATTTGTTTTTTATTTTGTATTTTATTTCCCACATCATATACCTTAAAATCATCATATATTTTAACAGCAGCTAAGCACTCATCATTTTTTAAATTTTGTTCTAAAACTAAGATAGCAGCTTGTTCTAAAAGATTTTTGATTTCTTTGTTGGAATATTTTTCTATGTCTTTTTGATAACTTACAACTTTTTCATAATTTTTTTCTTGAAAATATAATCTCACATTATCAAATAAAGCCATACTAGAAATTTCTCCAGCATACTTTTGCATGATCTCTTCATATCTTTGATGCAAAAAACTTGCATTATTATCTTTTAAATATAAGAAATTTTTATCTTGAGCTTCTTTTATTAAACTCACATATTCACCCAAAGGAAAATCTTCTGTGTAAAGATCTAAATACTTTTGAGCTTTAGTATGCTCATTTGCATTTAACAAAGCCAAAGAAAGATCTTTTAATACTCTTTCATATTCTTTATCGACTTTAGTCAAATGCGTAAAAATATACTCATAAATTTTAGAACTTAAATCATAAATTCTATGATTACTAAAAGCCTTAGCTAAGGATAAAGAATTTTCTAAATCACTCATAAAAAATTCAGGATTTGACTCTAAAATTTTACTTGCTAACTCCTTGGCTTCTTTTGTATTTTGCGCTTCTAAATAATTTTTAGACAAAAATAAAGCAGCTCTACTAGCTAAATCTGCATTCGGAGTAGAATAATATACATCTTGATAAATATTATTTGCTATATTTTTTTTACCCAAATGATATAAATAATCTGCATAATCAAGTAAAGCTATTATAGTATATTTATCGTCTTTATGCTCAGTACTTAAAGTATCAATAATATAATCAACATTAGACCTTTGAGATAAGCCCATATAAACTCTCATCATGATATACATTACTTCCGTATAATCTTTATCATTAATATAAGTTCTCACCCATCTTTTAGCATCATCTAGCATTTGCTCTAAAATTTGTTGATCTTTATCAAGCTCATAGGTATAAAGCTTATTTTGCGCTCTTAATTTATAAAGCTCAAATTCATTCATAAATACACTACCTTGATAACGCTTAATAGCATTAACAGCATCTCGTAAAACTTGATCGTATTTTTTGGCTTCATATTCTTGTTTGATATTAAAATATGCATTAAAATCTGCACTTTTTGAAGTTTCCATAGGATTAGAATTTAAATCCAATGCTCCAATATAAGGCATTAATGCATCATCAAAATAAATATCAAAATCAAGTCCATCGCTAGGTTTATAATACCTTAAATCCTTAGTAAAAATAAACACAAAATGTTTAGAAGTATCTCCATTTTGACTTTGAATTTCTTTAGCATTAAAAATATCTTGAGAATAATTAAACATTTTAGCTAAAATTTTAGGATATATTTTAATTGTCAAAAAAGTTTGGTGTTTTTCAAAATAAATTGTAAAATCATCAAATTCTTTATTTTGAAATTGCATATTACTAACGCCCAAAACATTACACTCAAAATGAGTTTTTTCAAATTCAAAAATACTCTTGCAAGTAAAATCTTTATTATCTTTTAAATGCAAAAGTGTAAAGGGACGATTTTGTTCTTCCCCTTTATTAACAATAACCTCAAAAGAAAATATATAATTTATGCTTAATAATAATAAAAATAAAATCCTTATCATGAGCGTGATTATAGCAATATTATTTCACAAAAGCAAAAACGCACATGATAAGCTTCCGATAAAACATAAACTTAAAATAATCTTTTGCTTAATATCTAAATTTATACTCTTTATAGATTGACTTTTTTTAAAAAAGATATAAATTAAAATTTTCAAATAAGCATAAAGCATGATCATGGAACTTAAAGCTATAGCAAATATAAGCACATAATAGCCTGAATTTAAAATAGAAGCTAAAATTAAAATTTTACCCCAAAAAATCCCAAAAGGTGGAATTCCTGCTATACATAAAATAAACATAGCTAATATTATAGATAATACGGGTCTTTGATCAAATAAGCCAGAAAAACTTTCAAATGAGCTTTTTTGAAATAAACTTAAGATTAAAAAAATTCCATAGTTTGCAAAAGCAAAAGAAACCCAATAAACGAACAAGGCAAAAATTGAAAGCAGGTAAGAAGTCCCATCTCCTTGAGAACTCACACTCATACTAGAAACAATAACAGCCAATATAAAAGAAGAATGAGTAATAGAGCTATATGCAAGCATTTTTTTTGCATCTTTTTGAATTAAAGCTACTATGCTTACAGCAAGCATAGAAAAAATTGCTAACGATGCGACTATATATTCAAATTTTACTCCACCGCCTAAAGCAGAAAAAATTCTTAAAACTACTATTATCATAGCAATTTTTGGAACAATAGATATGAAAGCTATAAAATTTGTATGAACTCCACAATATACATCTTTTAGCCAAAAATGAAAAGGAGCGATAGAAAGTTTTACTCCAACAATAACCAAAAACATCACTCCAGCACATAATAATACAGGATCTGAAATATATTCAGAATGCAATAAATTATCCAAATCCAAAGACTTTGTTTTTAAATACACAAAAGCACAAGCAAAAACAAAAAATCCAGCCCCTACTGCAGCTAAGGCAAAATATTTTATGCTAGAACTAATAGCATTATGAGTTCCTCTTAATGCTATTAATGTATAAAGAGCTAAAGAAGATCCTTCTAAAGCTAGGAAAATCACAATCAAATTAGTACTTGAAACCATTAATATTAAGGAAGCAACCATAAACAAAAATAAAGAAAAAAATTCTGCTCTTTGCTCATCTTTGTCTATAAGCAAATAAAGCATAGAAAAAAACAAAATAATTATTTGTGCAAAAATTGCATAATTATCGCTTACAAATAAACCAAAAAAAGCATGAGAATCATCTAAAACAAAACCATTATAAAGCAATAAAAAACACAAAGTGCTAAGCAAAGCTATAACACTTGCTCCTATATAAAAATTTCTAGAAAGTTTTTTAAACGCACTCAATAAAAGTAATGCAATAGCCCAAAAAAGCAATGACAACACAGGAAATAATAATACAAAATTTAATTTTTCTAAACTAAAACCACTCATTAAAAACCTCTTATACTATCTATGATTTTTTGATTTTCTATGGCGATATTTCTTGTTTGCATAACTTCAAGAATACTATTTACATTAGAAGCAATTTGATCTAGCATAGCACTTGGAGCTACCCCTAAATAAATCACTAATGCACTTAAAATACTTAAAACAAAAATTTCACCTTTTTTAAGCATAAATTTACTGCACACTTCTTCTTCGCAAGTAGTAAAAAACATATTTCTATAAATATTTAGCATATAAATAGCTCCTAAAACGATTACACCGCCTGCAAATAATGCATACCATAAATTTACACTTGCCACACCTTGCAAGATCAAAAACTCACCTACAAAGGAAATAGTCAAAGGTAATGAAATAGATGAAAACAACAATACTGCAAAGAAAAAGCTAAATAATGGGGCTGTTTTAGCTAAATTTTTATAAAAGTCTAAATCAAAAGTATGATATCTTTTGTAAAGCATATAAGCGGCTAAAAATAAGCCACCTGTTACTATACCATGTGCAAACATATAAAATACAGAACCACTAACCCCATTATAAGTAAAAGTTACGATACCTAAAATTACCACACCCAAATGCGAAATTGAGCTATAAGCAATTAATTCTTTTAAATCCTTGGCTTTAAAAGCAATTAAGGCTGCATATAAAATTCCAACTATACATAAAATAGCAAGTAAAGAATAATAATGATTCAAAGTATCAGGCGCTAAAGGCAAAATAAATCTTAAAAACCCAAAAGGCGCCATTTTAAAGCTTACAAGCATTACAGATACTAAAGTCGGACTTTTGGTATAAACCTTTGGAGCCCAAGTATGAAAAGGAAATAAAGGACTTTTAATCGCAAAAGCAATAAAAAATCCTACAAATATTAGATTTTGTGCATTCTCAGGTATAAAAAATTCACTCTTATACCAAGCTAACAAATCAAAACTCCAATATCCAAAACTTTGATAATACAAAAATCCCACATAAATAATAGCTAAAAGCATAAGCATAGAACCGCAAAATGCATAAATGAAAAATTTAATCCCTGCCTTATAATTATCTGAATATCTACCTATTAAATAAATAAGCGGTATAAGAGAAAACTCCCAAAATACATAAAACAATAAAGCATCCAATGAAGCAAAAAGTCCTACAATGCAAAAATGTAATAAAAATATACTTATTACAACACTTTTATCTTGAATATCCAAACATATAAAAGATAAAAAAATCATAATAGAACAAAGTAATATTAAATAAAGCGCTATAGCATCTACACCTATGTGAAAATTAACTATCAAAGAATTTAAACTAAATTCATAAGCCATGCCACCATCGTAGTTAAATAACAAAAAAACATTAAAAACTAAAATCAAAAAACTAACTAAAACAGCAAAGGACTTGCTATCTTCTTTTTGTAAAAATAAAGCTATAAAAGCTGCAAAAAATGGAAATAACATTAATAAACCAAGCATATTACACCGCCAAAGCTAAACAAAATAAACACACAAAAGCCAAAACTACAATTCTTAAAGCCAAAGAATAATCCTTACCCATACTAAGAACCCTAGCAAATGTTTTAAGGAAAAATGCAATACTATCTACCAAAGCATCTAAAATTTCTTTATCAGCTTTTCTTAAAAATTCACAAAATAAAGCATACTTACTAACAATAAATTGATGATAAAATTTTGGTATGTAGTATTCATTAAACAAAAGTTTGTAAATACTTGTTTTAGAAAGTGATGGTTTAAACCAATTTTTCCAATAAGCTATGATAGCTAAAAGCACTCCAAGTACCGCAGAAACACTTGCAAGTATCATAACTAAAGAATTTTGACCATCAATAAAAGCTAAATTTTTACTTACAAAATCCATAAAGCTATGCTCAAAAAATCCTGCTATAATAGCAAGTAAAGCCAAAGGACTCATCGCAAGCAAAGCTATTTTACTAGCTTCATGGGGATGTTCTTCATGTCTTTTTGGAGTAAAAAATACAAGCATTAAAAGTCTAAAGCTATAAAAAGCTGTCATAAAAGCTGCTATTAAAAGTACTAAAAAAATTCCATGATGATGGCTTATAAAAGAAAATCCTAAAATTAAATCTTTAGAGAAAAATCCTGCAAAAGGATAAATTCCTGCTAAAGCTAAAGAACCTATAAGCATTAAAATAGCACTAAAACGCATACTTTTATAAAGTCCACCCATTTTACTAATGTCAAGCTTATCATTCATAGCATGCATAACATTACCCGCACCTAAGAATAATAAAGATTTAAAAAATGCATGAGTTGCAAGATGAAATAAAGCTATTGTATAAGCTCCAAGACCTGCTGCTACAAACATATACCCAAGTTGAGAAAGCGTCGAATATGCAATAATTCTTTTTAAATCTTTAGCTACCATAGCCATAGAAGCAGCAAAAAGCGCTACAAAAGCTCCAAGTATAGCGATAAAATACCCTACTTCAGGAACTTGTAAATAAAGCTCCCCTGCGCGAATTACCAAATAAACTCCCGCAGTAACCATAGTAGCAGCATGGATTAGAGCTGAAACTGGCGTAGGTCCTGCCATAGCATCAGCAAGCCAAGTATGGAAAGGAAATTGTGCTGATTTACCCATAGCACCTACAAAAAGTAAAAGTGCTATTAAAATCAAAATCACATCATTTTCATGCCCTAAAGATAAAAGGGTAAAAAATTCATCATATTTTAAAGAGTTAAATTCTATATAAATTAAGAAAATTCCTAAAAGCAAAGCCAAATCTGCAATTCTATTCATGATAAATGCTTCATTAGCAGCAAAAGTGTATTTTTTATTATGATACCAAAAACCTATCAAAAGCCATGAGCAAAGTCCAACACCTTCCCAACCTATGAAAAGTCCTAAGAAATTATCACTCATAATCAAAAACATCATAGAAAAAACAAAAAGTCCCAAATAGCTAAAATAGCGATTAAACCCTTCATCATGCTCCATATAAAATATACTATATAAATGCACAAAAGTCGCTACTATACTTACCACATTCATCATAATCAAAGTAATAGAGTCTATTTTAAAACCAAAACTAACATCTACTAAAGATATCCAAGTACCAAGTTCAAAATTAAAATGTACTCCATTATTTAATAAAACAATTGAAGCAAGAGCTGAAAAAGCCATAAATAAAGAAGCTAAATAACCTAAAATAATTTTCTTAGTACTAAAAGCAAAAATACCTAAAATAACAGCTGAGGCCAAAGGAGAAAAAAGTGCAATTAAAGCTAAATTTTGCATTTTATCTCTCCTTTTTCAGCTAAAGAGCTAAGCTCTAGTGTTCCTGTTTTTCTATACCATAAAACACAAAGCGCTATCCCAACAGCTACTTCACAAGCTGCAACTCCCATTACAAATAAAGCAAAAATTTGACCTTCTATGTCTTTATGAGAAGCTCCTGCTGTAACTAAAGCCAAATTAGCAGCATTTAATAAAATTTCACTTGAAATAAAAAGCATAATTAAATTTTGGCGTTTTATGATACCTATTAGACCAATGATAAACATCAAAATAGCCACAATGTAGTATTTTTCTAACATCATTGTTCGTCCTTTTTTACATTTTTTTGAGTAAGTGCTATAGCACAAATTAAAGCTATTAAAAGTAAAATTGCCATAAATTCAAAAGCAAGCATATATTTTGTAAATAGAGCAAAGCCTATTTGCTGAGTAGAATCGAGACTATAAACTTCACTAGTTTCATTTAAACCAAACTCATATCCCATAATAATACTAACTAATAAAACAGCACTAAAAATCACAGCAAAAATGAAGATTCTTTTACCTTTTAAACTTTCTTTTACTTTTGTAGAAGCATCAAAAAACATCATAGCAAAACTATAAAGACCTAAAATAGCTCCACTGTAAACAATTATTTGAATTGCTCCAATAAATTCAGCATTAAGTAAAAAATAAAATCCACTTAAAAAAACCATAGCCACAGCCAAAGAACTGATAGCATAAAGCACGCTAGTGCTTAAAACACTAATTAAAAAAAATCCCAACACCAAAACACTTAATAAACAAAAAGCTATCGTTTCAAACATTTTCTTCCTTTGGAGCATCTTGCTGTCTTTGCAAATCTATCTCATAATAATTTGGAGTTTTCTTTACTAAATCATCAGCATCTTTTCTTAAACTACCACTTCCTTCAAACACCACTTGATTTTTAAGCTCATCGATAGGGGTTAAAAAATCTTCCTTTTGACCAAAATAAGATCTTTGCTCTGCGGCATTTTCATATTCTTTACCATGCACAATGGCAAGTTCAGGACAAACATCAGCGCAAAATCCACAATAAATACAACGCCCTAAATTAATACTATAATTTTCGACCTTTTTGCGTCCATCTTCGCTTAAACTCGTTTCCATTCTTATACAATTACTAATGCAAATTTTTTCACACAAGCCACAACCAATACAACATTCATTTTCACTTTCAATAAAACGCATCAAACGATGAACTGCACGATATCTATCATCTAAAGCAACTTTTTCCATAGGATATTTAATCGTTGCGCTATTGTTTTTTTTAAACATTTCTCTTAATACGACAAATAAACCTACAAAAAGCTCCGTATTTAAAGAACGCTTGATTACTTGTATGAATTTTTCATAAGTATTTTGAGGATTTTTACGCTCAAAATCTACTTTAAAATAACCTTTTTTCATTGTTTTTTCCTATATCACAAGCACTAAAGCACTAATTAATAAATTTAAAACCGCTAAAGGTATTAAAATCAAATAACACATTCTCATTACTTGATCAGGACGCAGTTGCGGAAAAGCACCTCTAGCCCAAAAATACCAAAAGAACACAAAAGACACTTTCAAAAGCATCATAATAGCCCCTGGTATAATCCAAAAATCATTAAATCCACCCAAAAATAAAAGCGATATCATAATCGCTCCGGTAATCATGGCTGTATATTCTCCGATAAAAAACATACCCCATCTAAGTCCGCTATATTCAGTGCCATAACCTGAAACAAGTTCGGTTTCGTTTTCACTTAAACAAAGTGGAGTTCTATTAGTTTCTATAAAAATAGCTATCACAAATAAAATAAAAGCTAAAGGTTGTTTAAAAATAAGCCAAGAAAGTATGCCATCACTTTGATAGTTATTAATATCTACTAAAGACAAAGATCCAACAAGCATTACAACACACACCAAAGAAAGCCCTGCAACGCTCTCATAAGAAATAATAGAAACAAGCCCTCTTGCCCCGCCTAGCAACGACCATTTATTATTACTTGCTAAACCTCCTAAAAAAATCGCATAAAAACTAACTCCACCCATACCTACAACAAAAAGCAAGGCCACATTAATATCAGCGATAATAGGACGAATCACTCTACCAAATAAAGTAAATTCAGGAAAAATAGGTATAGCTGCAATTGCTACAAAAGCACAAATTGCTGCAATCAATGGAGCAATTAAAAATACCACTTTTTGAGCATAAGTTGGCACTATATCCTCTTTAGTAAAAAGTTTAATCATATCAGCAACTACTTGAAGCAAGCCAAAAGGGCCTACCATATCAGGTCCTAAACGACGATGAAATAAAGCCAAAGCCTTTCTTTCAAGATAAGTTGCCAAGCCTGCTAAAGTAGCAAAAATAGCTATAACAAGCACGCATTTTATAATTGTTTCTACAATAAAAAAAGTAATATCACTCATATTTTAGCTCCTGCTTTTTCAAGCCAAACTTTTACATATCGAGTATTATCAAATAAAGATTTATAATCAATCTTACTATCATAATCCCCTAAATACGCACCATTTTCTAAAGATTCATCACATTTTACACTTATAGCAATTTGAGTTTTTTCATTTTTTAAAATAACACTATCATCTTGGTTTAAATCAAATTTTTGCATTAAATCAGACGATAAAAATAAAGCTCCAACCTCATTAAAAGCTCTATTACTAAGCTTTGAAAACTGATGAATGCTATTTGCATAATATAAGGTTAAATTTCCTTCATTTTGCTCTTTAACTTCTTGAATGCTTAATGTTTTTTCAAACTCAAAATGGGAAAAATCAAGCTCATAACCTCTATGATTTACCCCACCATTATCATAATGATTTTCTAACTCATCAAAGTCAATTACCCTAAAGCCTTTATTTTGTGGTAAAAATTTAGTATAGTTGATCGTAAATTCTTCATCAAAACCTAAGGCATTTGCAAAATCATTTAAAAAATAACCTTTAAATTCTAAAGCCGCATTTGTAGGAACTAATCTTTTATCATAATTTACAAAGCTACCTTCTTGTTGATTTAAACTAGAACTTGCAAGATCAAAATGCCCATCATAAGAAAAAGCAAAATCGCCTTTTTCGTTATAACCTAATGTTTTTCCTACTTGAAAATCTTGACTTAAATCACAAATCAAACTCACACCTAAGGTATTAGTGCAAGTTGGATTTAAAAAGACTTTAAATTCAGTATATTTTTGTACCAAAGCACAAAGTTTTGCTAGCTTGGCACTTTGCTCATCATAATAAAAATCACTTCCTATAATAAGTGTAAATTTTTGCTTTTTTGCGAGTAAAGTCTCTAAAATATCCTCATCTATGCCAAGATTTTTCGCATAATTTGATCTTTGTACCTCTATGCTTTTTTTAATTTTTTTAGGCACAAGTTTTTTAACTTCTTCTATAATAGTTTCGCCGTTTTCATTTTGCTTTTCTATCTTTTCAGTAACTTCTTCATTAATAGTTTCTTCTATTTCTTTTGTATCTTGATAATACGCATTTTCTAATGTGTTTTTAAAATCCTGCGGAAGCTCTTTGGCAAATTTTTGCAAGATAAATAATAAAATACTTTCATTATCTTTAATATCATGATTAATCTGCAAGAAATTTTTAGAATATTTATCCACACCTTTATCTTTTATAGGGTGAAAATATAGCCCTGCACCTTTATTCATTACCAAAGCGTTATTAACTTTATATCCTAGCGTTGGCGCATCATAGCGTAAAAATGAACCTACGATGATTAAAAAATCACTTTGAGTGATATCGTCTGTATTTGCATTATACATTGCATTTGCATTTTGATAAAAACAAGCTAGGAAATCTTGGAATTTTTTAGCTTCATGATTTATAAGATTAAGATTAAATTTTTTACTTAAATTTTGCAAGATTAAAGCTTCTTCGTTAGTAATAAAACTATTAAATAAAATATTTTTTATTTCATCATTTTTTATCATATTTACTAATTTTTCAAAAGCTTTTTCGTCTTTACCTTGAACTTCATTTTGAGTATTAAAACCATATCTTGCAGCTTTATTTAGCGTAGCAAAAGCAAAATCATTGCTCACTCTATAAATTTTTTCTTTTTGATTATTAATACTAGTTTGTTTAATATCATAATACATCAACTCACAATCACTTGAATGTGGATTACTAGCTGGAATTTTCTTTAACTCCCAAGCATTAGATGTATATTGAAAAGCCGAACCTACCAAAGCTCCCGTTGGGCATACACTTGTACATTCTCCACAAAAAGAACAATCAAGTATATCGCCACCACTTGGTGCAATTAAACTCTTTTGAAATTTAGTCCAAATAGCTAGCGCATCTTTACTCATACTTTCTTTAAAGCTTGTATCAGGTGCGCTTGCTCCTCTTGGAGTAGTTTTTAAAGCGCTTTCTCCTATTTTATCTTTACAAACTGTGATACATCTTTCACACACGATACATAAAGCCGGATCATAATTAATCTCACCCCATTTTTTATGCTCTTTATGGGTATCTTTGATCCAATAATTTTGCACATTTACTCTTGCTTTATGTGTAAAGTTTTGAAGCTCACATTCACCGGATTTATCACATACTCCACATTGCAAAGGATGATTAATGCAATATGCTTGCATGATAGCATTACGCTCATCCCATAAATTTGGCAAATCACTTTCTACTACCATACCTTCTTTAACTTTAGTATTACAAGAATAAACCTTTTTACCATCAGCTTCTACCATACACATACGACAAGCAAGTGTTGGAGAACAGCCATTTAAATAACAAATTGCGGGAATGAAAATATCATTTTTTCTTGCGACATTTAAGATATACTCACCCTCATTTGCCTCACATTCTATACCATTAATGATAACTTTCATTTTATAACCTTAACTTGAGCTTTTGAAAAAGCAAAATCAGCGCTTTCATAATCAAACAAAGCCACCGTGCCTTTCAAATCATGATTGATTTTTACTATAGTTGTAAATTCTTGAGTGTTTATTTTTAAATTAATTTTATCCCCATCCTTAACCTTAGCAATTAAAGCAAAAGATGAAGAACAATGCAAATTTTTATCCCCTAAAGGTGCTTGCATGATGATAGTTCCATCAAAATTATCAAGTTCTAAAAGCTCACTAAAAGAATTTTGTATTGATAAATTTTCTTCATTTTCATTAGAGCAAATTAGCAAAAGATTAAATTTATGACAAAGTTTTTCTAAAAAATACTTAATATTTTCAAAATCTTTATGTTGATATAAATTTTCATCAAAAATAATACATTTTGCTTCTTTTAAAAACTCTAAAATCTCTAAAGCTTCTTCTTCACCAAAGCAAGATTCAGCGCTTAAATACCCCTCATCAAATTCGTTAAATTCAGTCTCCAAGCTCATCTTACAAAGCAAAGCAAGCACAAAAGGCGCACTTGCAATCTCACATTTATAAAAGTTTGCTTTTAAATTTTTATCCTCTAAACAAGAAATATTATAATTTTTACTTTTGTTAAGCTTAGCGCAAAGTGAAGGATTTTTTAAAGAAAGCAAATCCACAAAACACAAAGCATTTAAACCTTCTTGATATTTTGCTAATTTCATTGTCCTACCTTTTTAAAAACTATAGTCCAATCTACTTGATTAAATTTTAAAGAATTTAAAAGTTCACAATTTTGCTCTTTTATGAAAGCAAAACTTTTTTCTACACTAGAAAAATCTCCTATTTCAAATAAAACTACTAAAACTTCACCCATATAAGCATTTTGAATGATTTGCTCTAAATCCTTAAACAAATCTTGACTTTTTCTTAAATCCACGCGTCTCATCGGTCTATCTCGCCTAAAACTATATTAATACTTCCTAAAATTGCCACTGCATCAGCCAAATATGATCCAACAAGCATTTCTTCTAAAAATGCACAATGAAAAAAGCTTGGGGTTCTAGCTCTTAATCTATATGGCCTACCGCTACCATCTGAGTGGATAAAAAATCCAAGTTCGCCTTTTGGACTTTCAGTTGGCACATACGCCTCTCCTTTTGGTGGTTTTAAACCTTGGGTTACTAGGACAAAATGTTGCATAAGAGAATAATTTTGCGTCATGATTTGCTCTTTTGAAGCACTTACATACTCAGGATGATTGCATAAAATTTCAGGCGGAGTATCTTGATAAAGCTTAGCACATTGAACTAAAATTTTTAAACTTTCTCTAAATTCTTGCATATAAACCTTATATCTTGCATAAGAATCACCCATTTTGGCCACAGGCACGCCAAAATCTACCTCATCATAAAGCAAATAAGGCTCTTCTTTTCTAACATCATAAGCAATACCACTTCCTCTTAGCATAACCCCACTACAACCCCAACTTAGTGCTTGTTCTTTGCTTACAACTCCTACATTTTCAGTTCTTGCACGCCAAATTCTATTATCATCAAGCAAAGCTTCATAATCTTTTATATCATTTGGAAATTTATTACAAAATACCAAAAGTTCATCTAAAAAACCTTCAGGTAAATCAAGCATTACCCCACCTATTCTCATAGATGAATGCGTAAGTCTTGCCCCGCAATATTTTTCTATTAGATCAAGCACATACTCACGCTCTCTAAAGCAGTATAAAAATACTGTCATCGCACCAATATCAAGCGCATGTGTAGCAAGCCATAACAAATGCGAAGTAATACGGTTTAACTCAAGTAAAATCATCCTTATCACACTTGCTCTGCGTGGAATTTCCAAACCACAAAGTTTTTCCACAGTAGCTACATAGGCATAATTATTTGCACTAGCTGCGATATAATCCATTCTATCAGTAGTTGGGATAAACTCTTGATAGATCATATTTTCAGCCATTTTTTCCATACCACGATGCATATAACCTATACAAGGAGCAGCCTTGGTGATTTCTTCTCCATCAAGCTCTAAAATAAGGCGTAAATTTCCATGAGCACTTGGATGTTGAGGGCCAAGATTTACTATCATGGTGCCATCTTCACGCTCAAAGCTTATATTTTCATAATAAGGTTTTAATTTAGTAGAAATTTGCATTTTATCTTCTCTTATCTAAAATTTTTACTTGCGTTCTTTTGGCTTTTTTCACAAAAGGCACGCCACCTTCTTCTTGATATTCTTGTAGGTATTTATCCTCTCTTGGAGCTTCGCCTTTACCAACCTCATGATAAATTCTACTAAAGTTTAGCGTGTCTTTTTCATCTACAAAACCTGGATCTCTATTTTCTTCACCTACAACCTCGCGGTATTCTTTTCCAAAAATTTTATCTATCTCATACCACTTAGCAAATTCATCACCATGCAAAGGATAGCTTTTTAAAAAAGGATGTCCATACCAATCATCAGGCATTAAAAGTCTTTTTAAGTTCGGATGATTGATGATGAAAATTCCAAACATATCATATATTTCTCTCTCACACCAATTAGCACCCTTAAAAACGCTCATAACACTTTGAAGCCTTTCTTTTAAACCAACGAAAGTTTTTATTCTCACTCTTAAATTTTTCTCCATATTTAAAAGCTGATAATATACTTCAAAACCCTGTTTTTGAGCGACAAAATCAATCGCACTTGCGTCAGTAAAACAGCTATAACCTAAATTCTTAAGCTTATCAAGAATAGCAACATTATCATCTTTGTTTATCTCAATCACCCAAAAATCAAGCTCTATAAAAGAATTTTTTAACTCAAATTCTTGACTTAAAATTTGATGATCACTCTCAAAAACACTACCCTCTGTGCTTAATTTTTTAGTTATAGGTGCATGGTAAAATCTATCCTCATAATAATTTTTTAGTTGAGCATTTTTCTTATCGCTATATTTTCTCATCATATAAGCCTTTTTGGAGCTATTTTTCTGCTTGCTTTTTCTTTACGAATTCTTTTTTGCAAAATCATCAAAGCAAATTGAAAAGTTTCAGGACGCGGGGCACAGCCTGGTACATAAATATCAACAGGAATAATCCTATCCACTCCTTGGACAGTAGAATAGGTATTAAACATACCGCCGGTATTTGCACAAGAACCCATAGAAATAACCCATTTAGGATCAGGCATTTGATCATAAAGTCTTCTTGTAAATTCAGCATGTTTTTTACTTAAAGTACCCGCTATAATCATTACTTCAGATTGTCTTGGACTTGCTCTAAAAATTGTTCCAAATCTATCAAAATCATATCTTGCACCACCTGCTGCCATCATTTCAATAGCACAACAGGCAAGTCCATAAGATAGTGCCCATAAAGAATTACTTCTACCCCATTGCACTAACTTATCAACCGTAGTTAAAACAACTGGCGCATTACTCATTTTTTGATACTCTGCCATGCAAATGCTCCTTTTTTATAAGCATATAAAAAGCCTACTGCAAGTAATAAAATAAAAACAAACACTTCCACTAAGGCGAATAAAGATAAGCCATATTTTGAAAGTTCTGCGGTTAAATCTTTAAAAATCACCGCCCAAGGAAATAAAAACACCACTTCAATATCAAGCAAAATAAAAATCAATGCAAAAACAAAAAATTGAGAATTGATTTTATTTGCTTGTTTAGAAGCCATAGGCCCGCACTCATAAATTCCTAGTCCAAGTTTTTTTCTATTATGAGAGGCTAGCTTAGAGCCTATTTTAGAAGAAATATACACCAAAGTAAAAAATATAACACTTGCAATAACAAGCATTGCAAAGATGCCAAAGTATTGATGCTCCATAGTTGCGTGCGTCATAATAAACCTTTTATTTAAGCATAATTAAATTTATTTTACTTCAATTTAGCTATATAAAAACTTATTATCAAAAAAATAAATTTTTATGTATTTCAAAATGAAACAGTTTTTATCTTTTTATAAATACATTTTTTTATGACAAATATCTTGTAAGATTTTTTCCTGATGAGAAATAAAAATATAAGTAATATCGTATTTTTTTTGAAAAGCATATAAATAATTTAGAATTTTACAAGTAGTTGGTATATCAAGTGCTGCTGTGATTTCATCTAAAATAAGCAATTTTGGTTTTAAAAGCAAAGCTCTAATCAAACCTAATCTTTGGCTTTGACCGCCACTTAATTTAGAAGGTTTTAAATTTAAAATATCTTTTTCAAGTTCAAAAACATCAAAAAGCTTAAAAAGCTCTTCAAAATCAGGCTTAAGTTTAAAATTTTCATATACATCAAGTAAAAGTCTTTTAGTTCTTTTGTAAGGATTTAAGGCTAGCTTTTGATCTTGGAAAACATATTGAATTTTTTGGCGTAATTTTCTTTGAGCGTTAAAATCTAAATTTAATATATTTTCATTTTCAAACAAAACTTCTCCAGTATTTGCGCGTTCAAGCATACAAAGAATTTTAGCCAAAGTGCTTTTACCGCTACCACTTTCCCCACAAAGCAATAAATTTTCATTTTGATTTAAAGAAAAACTCACATCTTTAAAAACAAAAATTTCCTCTTCCTTTAAATACCAATGTTTTTTAAATTTATAAGATTTGCTTAAATTTTTAACTTCTAAAAACATTCTCATTCTCAAAATAATTTAACAATTCTTTAGCAAAAACACCTTTTGGATTGCTTAAAAACTCTTTCACGGGCATTTGATAAATCAAAGTTTTATCTTCTATGATAGCCACCTCATCACAAAGCTCTTTAGCTAAATTTATATCATGAGTAATGAAAATGAGATTTTTAAATTGTGTTTTTAACTCTTTTAAAATAGCGATGATTTTTTCTTCATTAGCTCTATCAAGTGAGCTTGTAATCTCATCACACAATAAATACTTAGCCTCGCTTAGTAAAGCTAGAGCTATTTGAATGCGTCTTGCCATACCACCACTTAGCTGATATATAAAAGAATGCCATAAAAGATCATGATTTTTAAGCCCTAAACACTCAAAATAATAAAAGGCCTTTTCTTTAATCTCTTTTGTGCTTAAATTAGTATGAGTTTTTAAAACTATATTAAAATAACTCCCTATATCAACAAGAGGATAAAAACTCCCATAAACATCTTGAAAAAGTAAATTTACCTTAGTTCTTAAAATATTTAATTCTTTTTCTTTTAAAATTAAAATATCTTTTTGATCTATCCTAAATTTTTGTGCATTAAGCTTATAGTGTTTATCAAAGAGCTTAATCATGCTTTTTAAAAGCAAGCTTTTTCCCGCTCCACTTTTACCCATGATAGTCAAAGCTTTACCATCTTCTAAATTAAGATTTATATCTTTTAATAAGATCTTATCTTTAAAGCTAAGATTTAAATTTGCAATTTCTATCATGCTTTAATCTCTTCTTGTAAGTCATTACCCAAAGCAAGCAAAGGTAGGATAAGCATAAGTATAAAGGCTACTGGAAAAACTATCATCCACCAAAATCCTAAAAACACAGCCTTACTTGCTTCATTTAACATATTTCCTAAACTTGGAGTCCAAAGCTCTACACCCAAGCCAAAAAAGCTTAAAGTAGCTTCACTTGTAATAGCATGAGCAATATTTAAAACAAAAAGCACAAAAAGCAAATTCCAACAAGCAGGTAAAAGCTCACTAAATAAAGCTTTCATCTTACTAGAGCCTAGAATGATAGCATTTTGATAAAACTCAAGTTTTTGAAATTTATTAAGCTGAGTATCAAGTACTTTTGCCACAAAAGCAAAATGCCCCAAAGCGATGATAAAAATCATACTCCACAAAGATCCTGCCAAAAAACTTTGAAAAAACATAATCACAAGTAAAGAAGGTAAAGCCAAAAGCATATCAAGCACTCTAGCGAAAAAAGCATAAGCAAAAAATCTTGTTAAAAACACATAAACACAAGCAAAAAGCACGCTAAAAAATGCCGCCATTACCCCTACAAATAAAGAAACACGCAAGGCATATAAAATACGCGTAAAAATATCTCTACCAAGTAAATCTGTGCCAAAAATATGACTTAAATTTGGGGCTATTTTAGCCTTGCTTAAATCCACTAAATTAGGATCATAAGAACTTATTAAAGGTACAAAAAGCGCTAAAATAAAACTTAGTAAAATCATCATCACATAAAACTTACGCATTAGCAAACCTTGGATTAATCATCTTGCAAATTATCTCTACGATCAAATTTACAAGCACTACCACTAAAATGCTAAAAATTACCACAGCTAACACCACAGGATAGTCTTTAAACAATATACTTTTAATCACTAAATTTCCAACACCCTCATAAGAAAACACACTTTCTACTATATAAGTTCCCATTAAAAAACTCACAAAGGAAGCACCAAAATACGCGAGTATAGAAGCAAAAGCATCTTTTAATACAAAATGCAAATAAATTCTTTTTTTACTAAGCCCTCTTGCAAAAGCACTTTCTATAAAGCCCTGATTTAAACTATCAATCAAACTTGTCCTTATAAAACGCACAAAAACAGCTAAATGTGAAAGCACTAAAGCACATACTGGTAAAAACAAATGCCATAAACGATTAAATATATCATCTTCAAAGCCAATATCAGCAATAGCCGAACTTGGAAAAAGCTTAAAAAATACAGCAAAAACTAAAATAAGCATTAGCGATAAAGAAAAAGCAGGCAATGCAAAAAAACTCATCGTTGAAAAGGTAATAATTTTATCCAAAAAACTATCTTTATAAAGAACGCAAAAAAGCGCTAAAACCAAAGATAACACAAAAAGCACCAAAAAAGCCAAACTTCCTAGTATGATGGTATAGGGAAGTTTTTCTTTTAAAATTTCATTAACCTTTTCTCCGCTGATTAAAGAGTAGGAAAAGTCGCCTTTCATGGCATTAAAAAGCCAATTTTCATACTGCTCTAATAAAGGCTTGTCTAAATTTAAATTATGCTCAATTTCTTCTTTTATTTTAAGGCTAGTTCCTTGAGGCACACTAGCAAAAACCACACTTCCTTTAGCATGATAAATCATCACAAAACATAAAAAACTTGCAAAAATCATCAAAAAAAACGCCCATAAAAGGCGTTTAAAAATGAGTTTTAACACTAATTTTTGCTCCACTCATAAGCATTCCAAGTAAAACCTACCCCATGATGACCTAAAATATGAGGTTTTATACCTTGGATATTTTTAGCAAAAACTAAAGGATAATCAATATAAGCTATAAATAAAAATGCAGGATCTTTATATAAAGCGTCAATAAATTCTTTATAGTATTTTTTTCTTTCATTTACATCAAGCGAATTTCTCGCTTTTATCAGAGCTTCATCAACTTTAGCATTTTGATAATGACCAAAATTCCATCCACTAGAGTTTAAAGCACTATCTTGAGAGCTTTCAAAAACTCTAAAGGTATGAAAATCAGGATCATAAGGACTACCCCAACCTACCAAAAAGCTGTCAATCTTAGTATAGTCAAAACTTCCACTCGGCTTAGCAACTGCCTTTGCCTTAATACCAAGCTTTAAAAACTCACTTTGTAAGATATTTACCAAAGCTATTCTTAGTGGATCTTCACTCATAGCATACATTTCAAAGCTAAATTCTTTGCCATTTTTTTCTAAAATTCCATTTTTGTTTTTCACAAAGCCTGCTTTTGCTAAAAGCTCATTTGCTTTTTTTACATCATAAGTATAAGTTGCAAATTCTTTAGGATTTGCCCATGATTTTTCCAAAGGATGATTTGCTACTTTTCCAAAAGAATGCAAAAGAGAATCCACAATAGCTTTCTTATCGATAGCATAATTTAGTGCTAAACGCACATTTTGATCTTTTAAAAACTCATGATTAAAATTAAACATCAAAGCACGATAATCAGCCGAAGGCTCTATAAGCATTTTAAAGTTTTTATCATTTGCAAAATTTGAAGCTAGAGCAAAATCGACTAAAGCTACATCAATAGAACCATTTTTAAGCTCAATAGCGCTAATACTTGGATCTTTAATATGTTTTAGTATGAGTTTTGGTGTTTTTACCTTAGCTAAATGATAATTTTCATTTGCTTCTAAGATCATGTATTGACCTTTTTTCCATTGTTTTAGCTTATATGGTCCTGTTCCTATAGGCATTTGATTAAATTTAGTAGTATTTAAATTTTCTTTTTCAAGTAAATGTTTTGGTAAAATTCCCACACTCAAAGCGTCTAAAAATGCAGGAAAAGGCTTTGAAAGTGTGATGGACAAATGATAATCATCAATGATTTTTACTTCTTTAACTGCGTCAAAATTTACCTTTGAGGGTGAATTTAACTTCTCATCTTTTAAAGCATTTATACTAAATTCCACATCTTTGGCACTAAATTTAGTCCCATCATGCCACAATATATCATCTCTTAAAATAAATTCATAAACAAGCCCATCTTTACTAACTTTCCAAGATCTAGCAAGATCAGGCGCTAAGCTCATATTTTCATCAAAGCGTGTAAGTCCTGAAAACACAAGAGCAATTGCCACATCATGATCTTCACTAAAAAGCGGATTTATACGCTCTGGCTCATTTTCCACTGCTATAACGATCGTATCTTTTGGCGTAATAGCAAAAAGATTTAAAGCACAAAAAAACATTAAAAAAAATCTCAACATAAAAGGCCTTTCTTATAAGAATAAAGTGTAATTATAACGCTTTTTAATCATAAGCTTTGGTAAAAATTTCATTTTTATCATCAAATAAAAGTTGCAAATACCTCTCATATTGCTTTAGTATATCTACGATGATTTCTTGCTCGTTTAAATACTCTATATTATAACCATTACGCGAATCAGCAAAGAAAGTTTGTGGCTCAAAGATAAATTCTTTAGAATAAGTTGGCATAAATTTATCATCGATTATGCTTTGACTTGCTTGTTTTTTTACCACTTGCACTCCATAGATAAAATCTTTTGCAAATTCTTTTTTTATAATCAAACTTATACTTGATTTTTCTTGAACGATCTGTGTTTTCAAGCCGTAGTTTTTTAGACTTTGGCTGAGTGATTCCATAGCATTTTTAACTTTGGTATTTAAGAAATTTTGTATGTCTTGTTCTTTGCTTTGTTTTAAAATTCTAGCAAGTCTTTCTTGCCAAAATTCTCCTGTAAAATACACACTACTTTGACTAAGCTTAGTTAAAGAGTAATTCACATCTACAATTAAGCCTTTAAGCAATGAAAAACACATCAAACAAAGCAAAAATGCAAAAGGTAAAGCCACTATCATAGTGATACTTAAAATCGCCCCCAAGCCGCCTGAATACAGTAAAGAAGTAGCTAAAAGCGCAAGCACAAAACCCCAAAGGATATTTTGCCATTTGTATGGCTCATGAGCGCCACCACTACTTAAAGAATTTAACACAAATATCCCACTATCTGCTGAAGTGATGAAAAACAAAGCTAAAACCAAAAGCGCAAGCAAAGAACTAAAATAAGAAAAAGAAAAATTTTGTAAAAAATAAAAAAGCAAACTTTCAGGTGCTGAAGTAAAAGGACTTAAAATATCATTGAAATTTAAAGCACTATTGCCAAAAATGCTAAACCAAAGTATATTAAAACTAGTAGGCACTACAAGCACGCCAAAAATAAATTCCCTTATCGTTCTACCACGAGAAATCTTAGCAATGAAAAAGCCCACAAAAGGCGCCCAACTAAGCCACCAAGCCCAATAATAAATAGTCCAATTATTAAACCATTCTATATGTTCTTTTTCATAATAATAAGTCTTAAAGCTCAAAGAAATTAAATTTTGCAAATAATTTCCAATATTAGAGCTAAATTGCGAAAGAATTTGGATGGTATTTGTTGAAAAAAGCACAAAAAGCATTAAACACACTGCAAAAACTAAATTTGCTTCACTTAAAATTTTTAAACCCTTTGTTAAGCCACTAATCGATGAGAGTGTGGCTAAAGAAATAATGATGATTATAATCACGCTTTGTTCTAAAAAGCTTTGTCCGTTTAAAATACCCAAATTTGAAAAGCCCGCATTTAGTTGAGATGCACTATAACCAAGTGTAGTGCTAATGCCAAAAACCGTGACAATTAAAGCAAGCATATCAACCAAATTTCCCCAAAAACCATAAATTTTATCTTTAAGCAAAGGGTAAAAAGCACTACGCAAACTAAGAGGCATTTTATATCTAAAACCAAAATACGCCATAGCCAAAGCACACACCCCATAAATAGCCCATGGGTGAATTCCCCAGTGAAAGATAGTATGTAGCATAGCTTCTTCATCGCTTGTTTGCAAGGCTTTTTTATGTATGAGAGGTTCAGCCACACCAAAATACATAAGCCCCACGCCCATACCCGTAGCAAAAAGCATAGCAAGCCAAGAAGTAAATTTAAAATGAGGTTTTTCATCATCATCGCCGAGTTTAATATCGCCAAATTTTGAAAGTGCAAGTGCGAGCATAAAACACACAAAAAAGCTCACACTTAATATATAAAACCATGAAAAATTTGCAAAAATTCCACTTTTTATATGATTGATAAAATCATTTGTAAGTTTAGGCAAGAAAATACAACTAAGGCTTAAAACAACTATAATACTAATACTTGGTAAAAATACTGCCTTTTTAAAACTTGTTTTTAACATGATTTTCCTTTTTATAGTTTTAAAATTTAAGTTAATACCTTTTTTACTATGTCAAAAAATATCTTAAATATAACTAAAATCAATAAAATAGCAAAGGTTGATAAAAATATAATTTAATTAATGTTTTAAAAACCAAGAAGTTAATTTTTGATTTGAAGGTGATTTTAGAATTTACACTAAGTGCAAATTCTAAATAAATCAATAAAGTATAATATGAACCTTTTGAGATCCATGAACTCCAAAAACAGTGATAAGTTCAATATCTGCAGTTCTTGATGGCCCTGCTATAAACAAAATATTGCTAGGTAAAATTTCATTTTCTTCTTTTACTAAATTCAATGCTTGGCTAATGCTTTTTACAATATTTTCTTTTTTTAATAAAACAATACAAAGCATAGGAGCCAAAGAAAGCATTCTTGGTTGAGTTTTATCAGACAAAACTAAAGCAACTCCATGTGAGCTTACTCCAACTCTTGCTTGGATGATAGAAAAATCACTATGAAAAACTTCTTTTCGTATTTTTTCAATCTCTTGATTAAAACAAGTCTTTTTTTCGGCTTCAATTTTATTTATATCTAAATTTAAATTATCAGGATAAATAAGACTTTTATAGCCATAACTTTTAACAATTTGATTGATTTTTTCTTCTAATTTTTCTAACGAGCTTTCTTCTACTATGTATTTATTTGCACTCATTTTTTCTTTTAACTCACTATACATATCATCACTTGTTTTGATATGCTCTATAGGATCCATAGTCGGAATTTTTTCAAAAGATAAATGTGTATTTTTAATCTTATCCAAAATAGCTTTTTTGCTTTGTGAAGAAATTTCATTTATTCTACTCACACTTTACTCCTTGCATATTTTCAAGTTCTTTATAAAGATCAAGTTTTATTTGTGGAAATTCCTTATAAGTACTCCATTTTTTAACTACTGGTAAAGAATTTTTTCCTTTTTGCAAAAGCCAATTAAAATTATGTAAATTTGCTAAAGTATTTTTCCAAATAATAGGAG
This sequence comes from Campylobacter sp. RM5063, assembly GCF_024723655.1. Lineage (NCBI taxonomy): Bacteria > Pseudomonadati > Campylobacterota > Epsilonproteobacteria > Campylobacterales > Campylobacteraceae > Campylobacter > Campylobacter sp. RM5063. Next base: position 119,326 of record NZ_JANQDA010000002.1, read on the forward strand.
TTGTAGCTACTTTTTCAAAAATCTTAAATGCCATAGCTTCAGCAGTATTTGGAGTGATATTATCAAAACTTCCTTGACCTACTTTTGCTGCTCTTAATTTGCGTATTAAATCCGCAAGAGGAATTCTTACCGGACAAACTTCAGAACATCTTCCACAAAGCGAGCAAAAAGTAAGAATATCACCATTTTCTTGCATACCAAAAAGATTAGGACTTATGACTTCTCCAATCGGCCCTGGATATACACTTTGATAAGTATGGCCGCCTATTTTATCATACACAGGACAAAAATTCATACAAGCCCCACATCTTATACAACGCAAAGCTTCATAATAATCTTCATCATTTAGCATTTTGCTTCTATTATGATCAAAAAGAATAATATGCACTTCTTTTGGGCCATCTAAATCTCCATTTTTTCTAGGTCCTGTAATGATATTGTTATAAGTTGGTATAAATTGACCCGTAGCTGATGGAGTAAGCAAAGACACCATAGTAGCAGCATCTTCAAAGCTTTCCATAACTTTTTCTATACCACAAAGTGCTACATGTATATCACTTGCTGTGGTGCACATCCTACCATTTCCCTCATTTTCTATAAGCCAAAAAGCGCCTTCTTTAGACATAGCAAAATTTACTCCGCTAAGTCCCATTTTAAGCCCTTCAAATTCATCTCTTAAATGCTTTCTTGCAATAGAATTTAGCTTTTCTGGCTCACTTTCTAAATTAGAGCCTAATTTTTCTTGAAAAATTTTACCAATTTCATAGCGGTTCTTATGTACCGCTGGAACTACAATATGCACGGGAGTTTCATCATTTAACTGCAATATAAGTTCGCCTAAATCTGTTTCTATGGCTTTTAAGCCTTTGGATTCTAGGTAGTGGTTTAAACCTATTTCCTCACTAGCCATAGATTTACCTTTTAGAATTTTACCGATGTTTTTTTCTACCATTAATTCATATATAATCTCACAGGCATCCTCATCAGAACTCGCCCAATGGACATTTATGCCATTTTTAGTGGCATTTTGTTCAAATTCTAAAAGCCTATCGTGTAAAGTTGATAAAGCATTGTTTTTAGCTTGCTTAGCTTTAGATCTTAGTCCTTGCCAATCATTAAATTTCTCATCTATAACTTTTAAACGATTTTTTTGCAAAGTATGCATGGCAGATCTTAAATTCTCTCGCATTTGCTTATCATGAATTTTCACATCCACAATTTGTTCATGTGTCATTTTCATATCGCAACTCCTTCAAGACGCTTGTTTAAAAAATCATACAAATGAATTCCTTTTATATCAAGCCCCATTTTACTCATCGTGCCTGCAATATTCATCAAACACCCACCATCAGAACTTAATACATATTTTACGCCTGTATTTTGGATATCTTTGATTTTTTCTTGTGCCATAGAGTTTGAAATTTGAGGCTCTTTCACAGAAAAAGTTCCTCCAAAACCACAGCATTCTTCTTCAAATTCTAGAGGAATTAATTCCACATTTTTGAGTTTTTTTAGCAGATTTTTGCTCGCTTGTATGCTTTTTTGAATTCTTAATGCATGGCAATTAGAGTGCCAAGTCACTTTTATAGGCTCGCCTTTGTCTTCATAATCAACCTTTAAAACCTCATCTAAATACTGACTAAGATCAATCACTCTAGAGCTAAATTCCTTTACCAAGTTAAAATGCTCATCATCTTTGAAAAGCTCTAAATAATCATGACTCATCATCCCCGCACAAGAACCGCTTGGCACTACTATAGGATAATCTTGAGTAAAAAGTTTTATATTATGCAAAGCTATATTTTTACTTTCTTTAAAATACCCTGAATTAAATGAGGGTTGAGAGCAGCAAGTTTGCTGCTTTTTAAATATAACCTCAACTCCCTCTCTTCTTAAAAGTCTAACCGCGTTTAAAACACTTTCTTGCATTATCGCACTACCCAAACAAGTAGCAAATAAATACACTTTTTTCATCATCAATCCTTATTTTAAAAGCACTGCTTCAGGGATGATCCCGTGAAAGAAAAATGCTATAACAAAAGTCCAAATTCCTATTAGAATTATAAAACCTATTGAGTATTTTAAAGTAAATCTAAACAATTCAGATTCTTTTCCTACAAGTCCAACTGCTGCGCAAGCTACCGCTATACTTTGAGGAGATATCATTTTACCCACAACTCCACCAACAGAATTTGCTGCTAAAAATAAAGTTTCTGAAATTCCTAATTTTTGAGCACTAACTTGCTGTAATGTCCCAAAAAGCAAATTTGAACTAGTATCAGAACCTGTTAAAAACACACCTATCCATCCTATGATAGGAGAAAAAAATGCATAAGCATCGCCTGTATTTGAAAAAGCAAGTCCTAAAGTAGTACTCATACCGCTATTTTTAGCTATAAAGGCAAAAGCAACTACTAAGCCTATAGTTAAACATGGAGTGGCCATTTCTTTTAAAGTTTCCCAAAAACACTCGGTAGCTTCGTTGATTTTTATTTTCAACACAACAATGCTCATTAAAGCAGCCACTAAAATAGCAGTTCCTGCTTGTGCTACTAAATCTATAGTATGTGATGGAATCATTGTTTTTGTGATTTGTGGATTAACTATATCAGGACTTATGATAGCTCCTAAGGCTTCATTAAATTTCAAAGTAAATTGCATAAAATTTAATATTCCATCTTTAGCAAATAAAGCCTTAAACCAAGGTTGAGTCCATATAATAATACAAATAATCAAAAGTATAAAAGGAATCCAAGCTAAAAATACTTTTTTAAATTCTAGCTTTTGTGAGTTTTCAAAGTCTTTTACATCATCTAATCTAAAAATATTTTTTGGCTTCCAAAATTTTAAAAATATCGTAGTAATAGACAAAGAAACAACCGCTGAAATAATATCTGGAAGCTCTGCACCTAAATGATTTGAACTCCAAAATTGTGTAGCAGTAAAAGAAACGGCTGCGACAAAAATAGCAGGAAAGGTTTCTTTAACCCCTTTAAAACCATCCATTAAAAATACTATAAAAAATGGTATAGTCAAGCTAAGAGGCACAAGCATTCTACCCACCATAGCTGAAACACCGTGCTGTTCTATACCTGCTAGATTACTCATCGCTATGATAGGAATTCCAACTGCTCCAAAAGCTACCGGAGCGGTATTGGCTATGAGGCAAAGTCCTGCAGCGTATAATGGTCTAAGCCCAAGTCCTACAAGTAATGCAGCGGTAATAGCCACTGGCCCTCCAAAACCTATAGCACCTTCTAAAAAAGAACCAAAACAAAATCCAATCAAAATCACTTGAATTCTATGATCTGGAGTGATACTCATAACACTTTGTTTTATCACTTCAAACGAGCCTGATTTGATAGAAAGTTTATATAAAAATATGGCCGCGATGATGATCCAAGCTATAGGCCAAATACCATTTGCAAAACCTTGTATAAAGCTAGCACCTAATAAAGAAAACGGCATATCATAAGCAAACAATGCCACAACACTTGATAAAATAAGAGTTAAAAAGCCTGCTTGATAGCCTTTGAGTTTGAAAACTACAAGAGAAAGCAAAAAGCACAAAATAGGCAAAAAAGCCACCAAAGCACTTAAAGGTATGTTGTCAAATGGATTATATATTTGTTGCCACATATTTTTCCTTTTGATAAAAATTTCCAATATCTAGCTTAACAAATATTTTTATTTTTGTGTATTTTTGTTAGAAAAAATTAACTATATGGGTATAAGAGTAACATTTAGTATAAAAATTCTCTTTTAATAAAAACAAAAATTTACACTTTACAAATGAAATATAAAGTATTGTTTATATTTGAAACAAAATATAAATATAATAAAAATATTTATATCAAAAGTATTTTTAAATCAAATTTTTCATCATACTTTAAAGCTAAAAGCATGATTTTGCTTTCAGCTTGGCACTATGGAGTTTTTACGTGCAGTTTTTTGAAGTGAGAATATCACTAAAGCTACAAGTATAAAATGCACCACAGATAAACTAAGCAATAAAGGATAAGTAGCGTTGCTGTCTTTTTCTAAAAAGCTTCCAAATACAGGAAGCATTAAACTAGGTTTTGCAAGTAATGCAAAAATGCAAACTATATAAGAAACACCAATGGTGATTTTTCTTATAATTTCTTGCTTATCATCAAGTAAAATAAATTTCAAAGCAAAAAATACAAAAAGACTTATAATAGCAATATGTGTATACAAAGCTACCAAATCTAAAAAATTAAAAATCACATAAAAAAAGCTACCAAAAATATATAAATTAGTAAAAATATTGAAAGAAAGTATCGATAAAACTATAAATAATAAAATCAATACATAAACAAAATTGTTTTTTATAAATTCATCTAGCTTACCACTTTCTTTGTTTATATTTAAACCAAAGATATTATAAGTCGTTTTATTGTGTTCTTTAAAGATATAGCTTTCATTAGTATCTACTTGAACGATGTGATATTTTGCATGATTTTCTATGCTGGGTTGTTTAAATTTATCAAGTACAAAAGAAAAAACGCTAAAAAGCATGATGATTATAAGCAGATTATGAAACACCTTTAGCAAGTCTGTATGATGATCACAAAGCTTGTGATAAAAAACAAGTTGCCATTTGTCTATCCATTCTTTAGAAAATATCTTGGGCTTTTTCTCTTCTAGTTCTATCTCTTTGCAATAAAGCTCGTATTTATGAAAATTTGAAGCGTCTAAAAGATTATTATCTTTTATCAATGCATTTTTAAAATTTCTAAAAGAATCTCTAAAATCATTTGCAAATTTATCTAAAGATTTTTTATCTTTTTCATTTTTATCTTTATTAAAATCTTCATATTCTTGTTTAATTCTATCTTGCAAATCATCAAAAGTAAAATTTAAATTTGTATTTACAACATTTAAATTTCCTTTGAAAATTACCTGAGAAAAATTTGGAGTTTTATCAAATCTAGCTCCATAAAAACTAGCTGTCTTTTCAAATTCGCACTTATAAAAATCAACACTATCTTTAAAATAAGAATTAATAAAATACGCATTGTTTTTAAAAAAAATACTAAAAAAATAACATTTATCGTTAAATTTATTTTTATGCAAAGATATATTTTCAATAAAACTATCTTTTACATAAAAATATTTTTCAAATGTATTAAAACTTAAATACAAATTACCTATTTTGGTATTATTTGTAAATTTAACACTTTCTAAAAAATTATTAAGACTAAAATGTAAATTTTTAAATTCGCAATTATTAAATTCAATCATTGCTTTATAATCATCTATAGACTTATAGTTACTTATTGCAAAATCTTCAAAACAAATATTTTTTAAATCTATTTGTTTAAAATAGCAATTACTAAAATACAAATTTTGTTTAATATGTATTTTTTCTTTGCTTTCGTTTTTAAATTCTATATTAAAACTTTCAAATTTTATTTGAAAATCCATATCAGATAATTTAGACAACATTGTTAAATCTATTGTTAAGTTTAAAATATTTTCTTTATTATTTTTTATGATAAATAAATTTTTATGTTCTTTTATATACTCTTCATCATTAATTTTAAAATCATCTATATCATATTCATTTATTTCTTTTATATTATATTCACAAGAACATTTTATAACTTCCTTTAATTTTTCTTTGATTTTTTCAACATCAATTTCTGATAAAGTTAAAAATTTAGAATACATTTTTTATCCTTTTAGCTTGGCACTATGGAGTTTTTACGTGCAGTTTTTTAAAAAAGAAACAAAATCTTTTCTTAAATCATTTAAATTTTTATATCTATTCTCTATATTTTCATCAGTTGCTTTTTGTAAAAAGTTGCATTTAGCTTTTTCCATATTTGTTTTTCCAGTGGCTACAAAATACAAAACTCTACTTAAAGCATAAATTTCATCACTTGTATCATAGTTTTTAAAACCCTTTTTTTGTAATCTAGAAATTTCATTTAAACTTCCTTTTACTTCTGTATTTTCACTTGTTAATTGACTATCAATCTCTTTTATAAGCCCAAAATCTGAAATTTTTACTACAGGATAAATATCATCGTATATCTTTAATAAAATATTTTTAAAGCTTATATCTCTATGTAATATTTTTTTATTCCATAAAATTTCAATACCTCTAATTATTTGACAACCTAAATTAATTTTTTCATCAATCAAAAGTTTGGAATTATTTTGATTTATATATTTTTCTAAAGTAAAATCAGCATATTCCATAATATATTCATTTCTATCTTTATTTAAAGAATATACTTTTAAAACATAAGGATTGTTTATGCTTTTCATTGTTTCAAATTCTTTTAAAAATCTTTCAATTTCTTTAGTATTTACATTTTCATTCAATCTTTTTAAAGCAAAATCACATTGATAAAATTCATCATAATATTTAAATACTTTCGCATAAGAACCACAACCAATATTTTTTAATTGATACTCTATATTAGTTTTTGAATTTTTAATAAAACCTGATTTTTTAAATATAGGAATAATTTTATAAATTTCTATTTTTTCCATTCCAATAGGAATTATACTACCTCCACTACTTTTTAAAAATTTAATACATTTATTAAAAACATCAGCGTAATATTCATCTATTTCGAAAGACAAGCTGCTGTTTTTAAGTTTTTTTTGCAATTCTAATGCTAACTCTATGCTGTATTTTAATGTTCCACTTTCACTAGCCCAATAGTGATTACCTTTTTCAGTGCTAGGAAGACGTGTGTTCATTCTTTGAAAACAAGACATAATTTTTTCATGCAATGTTGAAAAAATTAATTGTAATTTTTCATTATCAAAAATATAATACAAGGCAACATACTCCACATTTGTTTGGTATTTAATTTCATCAAAAGCATTCTCTATAGAGTTTATAATCTTATCTTCCATTACTTGCCTTCAATGATTTTTATTTCTTCTTCGTTTAGGTTGTAAAGTTTATAAACGATAGAGTTTATTTTGTCTTCTTGGGTTTTGGTGTTTGCGTTTTTGTCTTGCTCTTTTAAAACTAAAATCTCATCGACTAAGCTTATAAGCTCGTTTGCTAGTTTTTCATTTTTAGAATTTATTTTTGGTATAGGAAGTCTTTCTAAAAATGCCTTTTTATATCTAAATCCATTTTCACCTAAGTTTCCACCGGCGTAAAATGTTTTAAATATAAAAGCCACAAAATCATTGTTTAAAAAAGCAATGAGATATTTTAGATTTTCCCCTGTTAAAATAAAACTTGTTGCTTCTGCGTAAAAATTTAACTTTGTATCTAAATAAAATTGCGGACTTCTCACAATTTCACTATATATTATTTTTTCCTTTTCAAACTGCGATAAATAATCTTTATTTGGATTGTTATCTAACTCAAGCCAATGATGTTGTCCTAAATATGGTTTTTGATCCGTTATGGGCTTATTAGTACATTGTCCCCTAGCTTGAAGTTTTTTCTTATATTGCTTTAAATGATTATATATAGCAGGATATTCTTTTTCTAAAATTTTATAACTTCCAAATTCAAAAACTATAATCCACAAATTCGCCCACTCATAACTATATCTTTTTATATCTCTACCGCGTAACATTTTGCGTATGAGTTTGGCGGTGCGTTCTTTTTCGGCTTCATCTTTGCATTTAGCTAGAATTTCATCTCTTTTTTCAGTAGTGATGATAAAGGCTTCATTATAGCCCGTTTTTATGCCATAGTTTATATTAAGCCCATGCCAGTCTTTAAGTGGAGTGCCGTGATTTTCTATCTTTGCTTTTAGTGCGTTTGTACCCTCATCGTTAAAAGTAAAGCTTTCTTTGCTTAAAGAATTTTGTGCGATTTTGTTAAAATTTAAAATGCTTTCTATGTTAAAGTCGTTTTCTTTTAAAAGCTCGGTGTTTGGGGCTAGGTATTTGAAGCTATTATCTTTAGTTTTTGCTTTTTCAAAGCTTAGTATGGAAGTATCTACCGTAGCACTATCAAAGACTTTTATACCATTTAGATCGATGTATTCTAAAAGTGTGGTATTTTTGAGTAAAAACTCTCTTAAAGCTTCTCCATAACCTGCTCTTGTGTATTTGTTTGAAGTGATGAAAGACAAAACACCATTTTGCTTTAGCACATTAAACCCAAGCTCATAAAAGTAAGTATAAATGTCGCTAGTGCCTTTATAGACTTTATAGTTTTTGGCTAAATTTGGCTTTAGTTCTTTGATGTCTTCTTGTCTGATGTAAGGTGGGTTACCGATGATGAGATCAAACCCTTGAAAATTCCCGCCCTCATCAAGCACTTCGCTAAATTCAAAACGCCATTCAAAAGGATTTGCACTTTCTAAGTCAAATATACTCTCATAAAGCTTTTTAAGCTTTTTAAATTCTTTCTTAGCTGCACTTTCATCAAAGTCAAATTCAAACATATTTTTAGAGAAAAATGCTCTAAAATTCTCATCTTTTTCATCTTGCGCTAAAAAATCGCCGTATTTTTTAGAGTATTCATTAGCGCCGTTGGTAAGTTGCTTAATCTCTTTGGCAAATTTGTCTTTTAAGCAGAAATTTTTAAAAGATTCTTTGAGGTTTTTGATCTCTTTTGCGATGAGAGTTTTGTCGGTGTAAAAGCCTTCTTTGTAGTCTTTGACTATGCGTTTGTATTTATCCATGCGTTCTTTGATGTTTGGGTAGTGAGAAAGGCTTTTGTGAATTTCAAAATAACTTATAAGCGAATTTCCGCATTTTATGTTGATATCGATGTTTGGTAGGGTTTTAAGATCATGATAGTTTGTATCATCAAAGCTTTCATAAAAGCTGTGTTTTAAAAGCTCTATCCAAAGCCTTAGTTTAGTGATCTCACATGAGTTTGGGTTGATATCTACTCCAAAAAGGTTGTTTTCTATGATGTCTTTTTTACGCTCGAAAAGTTCTTTTTGGCAAAGGTGGGTTTTGTCTTTGTCAAAATCAGGGTGTTTATACTCTAAAAACTGGCCTTTGTGATTTTGCACTAAAATTTCATCATTTTGCACGCTTAGGTAAAAGTCCTCTTCAAACAAACCAAGCTCATAATGCACCATAAGCATGGCATTTAAAGCTGAAACTAAAAAATGCCCACTTCCCACTGCAGGATCGCAAATGCGTATGGAATTTAGCAAGGCTAGTTTTTGCTCTTGAGAGATTTTTTCTTGGCGTAGCTGGGTTCTTAGCTCGTTTAGCTTGGTGGCATTTAGCTTAAAAGTATGGTTAAATTTATCAAGCACGACTTTTTCTATGCTTGCTTTACACATATATGAAGTGATAAAGCTTGGGGTATAAAAACTACCTTCTTTGTAGCCATTTAGTTTTTCAAAGACATTTCCTAAAACGCTTGAGTTGATGAGTTCTTTTTGTTTGATGAGTTCTTCGCTTTGCTCATCTGCTCCAAAATCAAAGCTGTCTAAAAACTCAAACAAATACTCAAGCAAACCTACTTTACCTTTTTTGCTTTTGCCTTTGTCATCTTTTAACTGCGTGTGTGGGTGATACTCTAGCAAAGCATCATTTTCCAAAGTAGCGATTTCTAGTGTAGTTTTTTCGATGGCTTGTTTTTCAAAAAGTGATGAATTTAAATAAGGCAAATAGCTAAATTTACTCTGCGTCCTTGTGTGTTTTTCTTTAGCTAAGATATCAAAGAAAAGGTGTGAAAGGGTAGTAAAATTTGGAATTTTTTCATAGTTTAGAAATTTAAGGGTTTTATCATCATTAAATCTAACTAAATTAGACTCGATAAGCTTTAAAAATAAAATGCGGTTTAGCCAAAGTATGATGAATTTTAACACCTCTTCAAAGTCATGCTTTGGAAGCTTGCTCGCTATGAGATGATAAAGCGTGCCTTGGGCTTGTTTGCTTTGCTCACTTTGTGTGATGATGAATTTAGAAAGCTGTTTGCTCTCGCTTAAACCTAGGATGTACAAAAGCTCTTTATAGAATGCGTTGTTTAGTGAGTTTGCGTCATTTGGGCTAAATTCATTTAGCAAAAAGTCTCTATGAAAGGTTTTAAAAATGCTTGCTAGATTTTTGAAATTTGACTTTTGCTTGTCTTTTAAAAAGGCTAAATCGATGAAAAAGCCTTTTAAGCTTTCTTTGGAATTTTCTATAAGTTTGCTTGCTTCTTTGTAAAATTCATCAGTGTTGCCTTTAAAAAGTGAATTTGGGCTTTGAAATTCTTCAAAAAGCTTTTTAAAGCTTGTGTTTTTATAAAAAAGCTCTTCAAATTCACTAGCTTTGAAAATGTAGAATTTATAAAAGTCTGTGATGATGATAAATTTCAAACTAAAGCTATGCTCTCTGTTTCTAAAATAATACAAAATGGCTTCATGCAAGGCTTTGGAATTTGGCTTTGCGTGGATGATGAATTCTTTTGAGTTGGGCTTTTTAGCTTCGATGAGAACTTCTAAGTCTTTGCTAAACTCATCTTTAGCAATGGCTAAATCAATCTCGCTTTTGCCTTTTTGCTTGGTTTTGATGTGGGTTTTGAAATTTAGAGTGGTTAAAAATGGACTAAGTGTGTTAGCTACAAGATAATCTTCATTTTCACTTTGTGAGCTTTCAAGCCTTTCTAGATACTGCATTAAAGCCTTGCTAAAAGTGTCAAATTCATTTTGTGTAATTTGCTTTTTGCGGTAGTAGGGGTTGAAAAAATCTTTTTCATTTAGCAAAGTAAAGTGCATTTTTAACCTTTATAAAGAATATTTTATATTTTACTAAAATTTACTTGAAAGGATTGAAAAGACTTTATGAAAATATAAAAACAAATAAATTAAAAATTAATAAAAAATTATTAGATAATATTTATTATTGCATTTTTTATATTTTTATACTAAGAAAATTTTAATACTAAAGTTATACAATAAGTTTATATTAAAAATATCAAGGAGGCAAAATGGGAAAAATTTTAGTTTTCTGTTTAGCGCTTGTTTCTTTTGTTTGCGCTAAAAATGAATTTTTTACAAGTGAAGTAAGCTCACTTTACTTAAGCAAAAATGACACAAAAGCTGTTGGTAGATTGCTACCCACAAATCCTTTTGAAGTATTAAAAACTGATGGAAATAAAGTTTTAGTCAAGATCACAGGCTATGTTAATCCTGCTTCGCCTTCTGTGCTTTATTACAACGATAGTCAAAGAATCATAGTTGCTGCATTTTCTAAAAATACAAAACTTGATTTTAAAACTTATACTAAAAGCAAAAATGGAAAATGGGATAAAGCTACCATAGAAGTTTGGACTGACAAGAAAGATTTTGCAAAAAGCAACAAAGAAATGTTTATAAAAGCTAAAGAGCTTTATATGAATAATTGCGGAATTTGTCATAGCGTTCATAAAGAAAGTGAATTTAGTGCTAATGGCTGGCCTGCTACTTTTAGATCAATGGTAAATAGAACAGGAATTGATAAAAAAGATCATTGGCTAGTGATACAGTATTTGCAAAAAAATGCAAAAGATTTTAAGGAGGTAAAATAAAATGGGACTTGATAGAAGAAAATTTTTAAAAATCGGAGCAGGGTTAAGCGTGTTGCCTTTAGCTCCTAGTTTAGCCATGAGTAAAAATATAGAAGTTTCTCAAATAAATTCTGGTTTAGTAAAAAATGGAAGTGTGATAACAGCAGCACATTGGGGAATTTTAAAACTTACCATTAAAGATGGTGTGGTAATTAAAAGTGAGCCATGGGAAAAAGTAACACAAATTGACAATCCTTTACAACACTATACAGCAGATATGATCTACAAATCACGCGTGAAATATCCTTATGTTAGAAAAAGCTATCTTGAAAATCCCGACAATCCAAAACCTGAACTTAGAGGAAAAGATGAATTTGTGCGTGTAAGTTATGATGAGGCTATAAAACTTATAGCAAAAGAACTTAAAAAAACAAGAGAGCAAAAAGGAACTCAAGCTATATTTGGTGGAAGCTACGGATGGAAATCTAGTGGAAATATGCAAAATTGTAGAATATTGCTCCATAGATTTTTAAATGTCACAGGTGGTTTTGTAGGGACTACCGGAGATTACTCAACCGGAGCTTCTCAAATAATAATGCCTTATGTTGTAGGCTCTATTGAAGTATATGAACAGCAAACTTCATGGGAAAACATTTTAGAACATTCTAAAATAGTAGTTATTTGGGGTGCTAATCCTATCGCTACTTTAAGAATAGCTTGGACTTCAAACGATCAAAGAGGTCTTGCTTACTTTGAAAAATTAAAAAATAGTAAAATCAAGGTTATTTGTATAGATCCTATAAAAACCGAAACTGCTAAATTTTTAAATGCACAATGGATCTCTCCAAAACCAAATACAGATGTTGCTATGATGATAGGCATGGCTAGTCATTTGATCGAAAAAAATAAAGTCAATTATGAATTTTTAGAAAATTATACAAGTGGATTTGATAAGTTCAAAGCTTATTTAGATGGCAAGAATGATGGCATTAAAAAAGATACAAAATGGGCAAGTAAAATTTGTGGAATTGATGAAAAAATCATCAAAATACTAGCTGAAAGTTTTTATGATAACCCTACTATGATCATGAGTGGTTGGGGCATGCAAAGAGCTCATCATGGCGAGCAACCTCATTGGATGTTAATAACCCTAGCTTCAATGCTTGGTCAAATTGGCACTAAAGGTGGTGGATTTGGCTTAAGTTATCACTATAGTAATGGCGGTGTTCCATCATGCAAAGGTGGTGTTATAGGAGGTATTACAGCAGGAGCTGTGGGAATTTGGGAAAATGGTAAATTTAAAGGTATGCCAAAAAATGGAGAATCTCAAGGTGGTGCTGAATGGCTACAAAATACTGCTAGTTATTCTTTTCCTGTAGCTAGAATAGCTGATGCTTTATTAAATCCTGGGAAAGTTATAGACAATAATGGTTCTAAAATAACCTATCCTGATATTGACTTTATTTATTGGGCAGGTGGAAATCCATTAGTTCATCATCAAAATACAAACACTAACATCAAAGCATGGCAAAAACCAAGAACTATAGTTGTAAATGAAATTTATTGGACTCCAACTGCCAAAATGGCAGATATTGTAATGCCTACCACAAGTTCTTATGAACGAGATGATATTACCATGAGTGGAGATTATTCTAATATGAATATAGCTCCAATGAAGCAAGCAGTATTACCAATAGGCGAGAGCAAAGATGACTATGAAATTTTTGCTGATATTTGTCAAGTGTATGGAGATGATGTATTTAATGCTTATACCGAAAATGGTAAAAAAGCAAAAGATTTTATTAAAGAATACTACAATAGCGCTTTAAAACAAACTCAAGCTTATGGGGATGTATTTGAACCAAAAATGCCAAGTTTTGAAGAATTTTGGGCTAAAAATGAGCCTATAACTTTTTCTCCAACTATAGAAAGTATGGAATGGGTGAGATTTTCTGAATTTATTGAAGATCCTATCTTAAATGCTCTAGGCACCGAATCAGGCTTGATAGAAATTTACTCAAAAACTATCGAAAAGTATAACTATAAAGACTGCAAAGCACATCCAATGTGGATGGAGCCGATAGAATGGTTAGGAAATGCTACCAAGGAAACACCTTTTCATCTACTAACTAATCATCCAACAGATAGGCTTCACTCTCAAATGTGCCATACCTTATTGCGTGAAAAATATGCAGTAAATGATAGAGAACCTATCTTAATCAATCCTATTGATGCTAAAAAACTTGGAATCAAAGATGGTGATATTGTAAGAGTTTTCAATAAAAGAGGTCAAGTTCTCGCAGGTGCTGTGGTAACTAAAGATATTATGCCAAATGTTGTAAGATTATGCGAAGGTGGCTGGTATGATCCAAATGATGAAGGAATGTGCAAATACGGAAATGTAAATGTCTTAACTATTGATATGCCAACTTCTGAATTAGCAAACGGAAACATTTCTCATACAGGCTTAGTAAATATAGAAAAATATAAGGGATTACCGCCTAAAATAACAGCATTTACAGCTCCAAAAGGCGCTGTATAAACATTCTCTTTCTTAGAAGATAATTTCTTCTAAGA